>CAZQDO010000358.1:0-6330 GCA_964592085.1 uncultured Anaerolineae bacterium
GCTCAGGATCTCCCGTTCCTTCTCCAGCAGCGAGGCGGTGATCTCAGCCGGGTGGCGGTAGATCTCCGCCTCCCCTCGATTAGGATTGCGGGCCGTCAAGTCGTAGCCGTGCGTCTTGATGTCCTCCACAGGCACAATCCACGAGTTTCCGTTGGGCTCCGGGCGTGGTCCGTCTCCGCGTCGATGCGCGTCCCAAGCGGCCCACAGCGCCCGCGCTTCGGCGAAGTGCTCGTCCTGGATGGGGCTGCCCTTGCTGAACTTCTTCAGATCCTCCGGCAGAGGCAGCTCGTAGTACCACGTCTCGCGCGTCGGCCCCGGCCGTTCGAAAAAGAGCAGTGCCGTCTTGACGTCTGAGTAAGGGGCGAAGGTGCCCGGCGGCAGGCTGAGCACCGTGTGCAGGCTGAAGCGTTCTAGCAATTCTTGCTTGACGGTGGCGAAGGCGCCGCCCCGGAAGAGAGTGCCCTCGGGGACGACCATGCCGCAGCGCGCGCCGTCCTTGGGTTTCAGCTTCTTCATGATGTGCTGCACGAAGAGCAACTCGGTGGCGTTGGACTTGACCGGGAAGTTGGCCTGGATCTGGCGGTTCTCGGTACCGCCGAAGGGGGGATTGGTCACGATGGCGTCGAAACGTTCCGTCACGGCGCGGATGTTCTCCTCCAGCGTGTTACGCCGCGCCACGTTGGGAGCGGTCACGCCGTGCAGTACCATATTCATCAGGCCCAGCAGGGCGGGCACCGCCTTCTTCTCCTGGCCGTAGAAGGCCTCGCGTTGCAGGAATTCGTCCTGCTCGATGGTCAGGCCCTCGCCGGCCCGGGCCAGCATGTGCTGGTAGGCTTGCGCCAGGAAACCGCACGAGCCGGCGGCCGGGTCATAGATCGTCTCGCCTACCTGGGGATTAATCACGCCGACGATGAAGCGGATCACCGGGCGCGGGGTATAGAACTCGCCCGCCATGCGGTTCTCGTTGCCCAGCCGCTGCAGCAAGTCTTCGTAGACCTGGGAGACGGTGAAGATGTCGTCCTGGCTGTGGAAGTCGATGCCGTCCACGATGGCCAGCACGTCTTTCAGGTTGTAGGGCGAGGCGGCCACCACCACGTTGCGCTCGGAAAAGATGCTGCTGATCGTCTCGCGCACCGGCGAGCCGGACAGGCCTTGCAAGTAGGGAAGGAGCTGACCGTGGATGAAGGGCAACAATTCCTCGGCCTTCCAGTCCCGGCGCGCCCAGACGTTCCAGCGCAGATCGCCGTCCAGGATACGCTCGTAGGATTCACCACTTAACTGTGCCTCGGCCTGCCACTCGTCCTCCTGGGCGTCCAGGAAGCGCAGGAAGAGCAGCCAGGCCAGGTGTTCCACGTACTCCATAATCCCGCCGCAGTTGTTGTCGCGGCGCAGGATATCGCACGCCCGCCAGATGTCGTTGGCCAGCGCCTCGCGGGTTTTGGATTTGGGTGCTTGGAAGAGGGGAAGTTGGGTGGTCATTTGTCTCCCCCTTGGACATCGGCTAAATAACCGGCTGAGCGCAGGTAGGCCTCGATGGAGGATACAAAACGTCTGGCATCGGCCAGCGTCTCCTCGGCAATCTGGCGGGTTACGGGCATCATTTCGCCATAGTCGTGTGTTTGGCGACGCTCAAAGGCCAGATGAAGGGAACGGGAAAGTTCAGGGGGAAACACACCAGCCTTTACAAACTCGCGGTCAAAGAGGGCCAAGGCTCCGCTGTGTCTTGATGTACCCAGGCGCTTGGTAGCCAGGAGAGCCAGCAACGCGTAGAACATAGCGTAGTATGCACGGTTGACGGTACCCCGCAGGGCGGACTCGTTGAGCAAGATGTCCGCTTCCCGCAAGGTCTCGTGAGCCTGTTCCATCCGGTAGCGCAGCAGTTCTCCAAGCTGTTCAGGTTTCACGGCCGGACTCCTTCCCGTTCGATATTCAGAACCAGTGGATTGGCTCCCATAGCGCCTTGCTCCAGTTCAGCGCGCGTGGCCACTACGGTGGAGATGATCCGGTCCATCTCAAAACCCACTTCCCAGGCGATTTCACTGATACGTTGCCGTAGCTCAGGGTCACACCTCTCAAGCTCAATGAACACATCCAGGTCCGAGTCAGGGGTCGCATCTCCCCTGGCCCTTGAGCCGAAAACACGCAGGTCGAGCACAAGCGCGAGGGCTTCCAGGCGACGCCGGAATTCGCGCACAACACGTCGGTCTGCATCCGTTAGCATGTCGCTTACTCCTTGTCGTGGCACAGGCTATTGCAGGCGCGCCAGATGTCGTTGGCGAGGGATTCGCGGGTTTTGGATTTGGGTGCTTGGAAGAGGGGGAGTTGAGTGGTCATTCTTGCTTAGCCCTGCTCAGATTTGAATATCCTTTGTTCTCAAGTTCAAGCTTCACTCGCATTTCTAGGTCTTCTCCCTCCCATCCCGGTTCCTTGGTCCAATCATAGTAGTATCCGTCATAACCAAGAATTGCCAACAACACCTTACCTACAAAAGTCATCATGAATCTGTACTGCTCCCCTGAGTTTCCAAAATCCAAATGAAAAGCCATTCTGTGGACGAGCTCATCACGAATCACTTTGAACCGTCGTCGCTCAGCACTATTCATCCGTAACCCCAAACTTTTGCAGAGTTCAGATAGGGCGCGACCAAACGGGTACCAATTGAAGCCTCTGGCATGATTTGCCATCATATCCATTTTGTCTGCTTCAAGCTCTGGGAATACAGCCGGTAGCACCCACCTCACGAGATTGACGAGGCTGTTGACCACGCTATCAAATTTCTTGGGGTTCAGGATATGAACCCTACCCTGCTGAATCAAGTAACGACCTTTGAGATGCTCCATTGTGACAGCCATTTTTAGTCCACGAAGCTCAAGGTAATCACTTTCTAGTTTCGCGTCAGTATAGGCATCAATAGCTTTGTGCAGTTCCCAAGGTTGCTCTTGAGCACGCAAGTTGAAGAAAGTCTTGTTAATAAAGTCCAGAGTATCACGGGCGGGATTGGTGGCAATGAGCGGTAAGGTCCCAAATGATTTTGTGATAGCACTGCGATGGAAACTCTTGAACAGCTTGTCGTCTGAGTTCGTTACGTCGTAATAGATCCACCGAACACGACAGCCACAAGCTAGTGTTAGCAGCGTGCATAGGTCTTCTATCGCACGGACGACAGTGTCTTCTTTCTCGATCGAGTCTGTTGCAACTGCTGCTTCACAAGTTACATCTACTCCTCGTGTGGCTTCTAATCCACGTATTATGTCTTGATAGCTATCTACAGGCCGAACAGCTATCTCAAAACCGTCTAACGTTAGTGACAATTGAAGGCCTCCAGAAGTTCCACCATCAGCGCGTTGAATGTTATACTTTTCAGTGCCAAGGAGAGTTACGTTAGTCAGAGCAAACCTGATGCAGAGAGAACCCTCAGGGACAGCACGGTCGTCACTTATAGTAGCTTTCTTGCCATAGACGGTTACGTGCCTGGACGCAGCTTCCTGTGAGTAGCTAAACTCGTTTCTGACAATCATAAGTTGTTCGAACAATAGTTCTTTGCCATCGTCCAGTTCACCACTCAGCCTTACCGCCTCTTCATCCATCATACCTATATGGTGCTCAGATTCAGCAATACGGCAAAGAGCATATAAACGTCCATCTGACACCTGCGCCAGCTCAAAATGGCATCTCAATTCACTACCATCCTTCAGGTGCAGAATCCCTGAACCTTCATAGATCCTGATAAGTTTGCCGTATTCATTTAGATCCGTCATATCCGCACCAAGAATCGTCTCTATCGCTATCAGCGTACGTGATGGTCAACATCACGCTGCATACAACCGCTCCTGCATCTCCCGCACTGTCGTCTGCAAACGCTCCGCATCCCCAAAGCGACGGATGACGCCCACCGCCTTGCCCATCTCGCGGAAAGGGCTGAGGCGGAAGACGCGCGGGTCGGTCATCTCCTCCACGCCGCCCACCCGGTACTTGTCCAGCAAGGCCAGGATCACCTCGCGCGCGTCAGGGGTGTGGCGGTTGACGAAGCGCCCTTCACGGTTGATGAAAGCCGCTGCCCGCTCGCTCCGGCTGCGCAGCGGCCGGTCGAAGGCGATGTGGGCCAGCAGGTCAAATTGGTCGGCCTCCGACTGGCCCAGCACCTCGGCCAGCACCTCGACGTGCACGCTGGCTTTATGCAACTCATCCAGGAAAGCGCGGCGCTGCTCGGCGTCGACCCACACCGCCTGCAATTTGGCCCAACTGGGGACATAGCCCGTCACCTTTTGGCGCGTGTAATCCAGGTAACCTTCCAGTGACAGTTGCTGGCCCGTGGCCTCCACCAGGAAGGTGGCCTCGTCGGCGATGGTTACCTCCAACCCCTTGACCTTGATCTTGCCCGCCCGTTCGCCTTCGGGCGTAAGCTCCACCGTCAGCGACACCGTCTCATCAGCGATCATCTGCACCTTAAACTGGCGGCGACGGTAACCCGGCCCGCTGACGACCAAGGTCACCGATCCGGCCGGCAGGTGGGTGAAGCGGAATATCCCTTCGTCGTCGGTGAGGATGGGGCCTTGCTGTTCATTAGGGCCGGTTAAGGCTGCCACGCTGGCACCCACCAGTAAGTCGCCCGTGTCGGCGTCTACGACCGTCCCCTCCAGCGTCGCCGTGCGTGACCCCTGGGGGCCGGTCCCCGGCGGGACTGGGGGGCGATCCCATTCGTCAAATAAGCGAGTGGCGTTAGTGTAGTCGATGATGCGAAACCAGAGCTTGTCGGTAGCCGGGTCCACCCGGCTGCCGCGCCCGATGATCTGCTTGAAGAGGATGGGCGAGCTCAGCGTTTTCATAAACACGATGTTGCGGCAGGAGGGCACATCCACGCCGGTGGAGAGTAATTCGGCGGTGGTGGCCACCACCGGCGTGGGGCTGTCGCTGTCCTGGAATTGCTCCAGCCAGGCCGGGGCGTCGCCCTCCTCGGAGATGATGGGGGCCGCATAGGGCTCCAGACCCAGGTGGCTGAAATGGTCGTTGAGCAGGCGGGACACCAACCGGGCGTGGTCCATGTCTACGCAGAAGACCATGGTCTTGTCCCTTGGCCCCAGGCGACGCAGCAGGCCCGCCAGGTGATCGACCATAGCCGCCGTGCGGTCAGGCAGCGTGATCTCCCGCTCGAATTGGGGCGTGGTGTACAGCTCGCGCAGCTCAGCCCCTTCCGGGATGTAGATGTCGGCACCCACTTCCCGCGCTTCTTCCATATACAGTCCCGTCTTGTCCAGCGTGGTGCGCACCCGGTGCACCTTGTAGGTGGCCAGGAAGCCGTCCTCGATGCCTTGTCCCAGGCTGTAGACGTAGGCCGGCGGTCGCCACGTCCCCTGGGCCGGGTCGTCGGCGTTCACCGCTACCTCCGGCTCTTCCGCGCAGAAGTAGGCATAGGTGTCCACGTTTTCGTCCTGCTTGGGCGTGGCCGTCATGCCCAGGTGGATGGCCGTCCCGAAATAATCCAATATCTCGCGCCAGGTGCCGAAGCCGGAACGGTGCGCCTCGTCGATGATGATCAGGTCGAAGAAGTTGAAAGGGAACTTCTGAAAGAGCCGCACCCCGTCGGCGTCCTCACTCCACAACGTCTGGTAAATGGCGAAGTACAGGTCGCGGTTCAGGTTGATAGATAGATGTCCCCCTGAGGTGTAGGGGCGACCCTCGCGGTCGCCCCCTCCACCGACCACATAGCGAGGGTCGCTGGACCCATCGCTGAAGGGGGAGAAGGTGTTATAGGCCTGATCACGCAGCACCACCCGGTCGGCCAGGAACAGGACGCGGCCGGGGCGCTCGGGATGCAGCCGGTTGAGCCAGCCCGACTTGGCCAGCTTCCACACGATCTGAAAGGCGACAAAAGTCTTGCCGGTGCCGGTGGCCATAGTCAGCAGGGCACGGCGCTGGCCGCGCATCAGGCGGCGAATGATCTGGGTAATGGCCGCCTCCTGGAAGTAACGCGGCTCTTTGCCGGTGACCAGGCGCGGCGCGTAGGGATGTAACAGGGGGTTGCGAAAGCGGTCGGCGGTATAGGTGGCGTGGGCATCGTGGAGCACCCGGCCTTCGACCTGGCTCAGGCCGGTGTTGCGCTGCCAGCGTTCCCAGAGTTCGGCGGGCGACGGAAACGTATCCAGCGCCAGACTCTGGTGGGCGAAAAAATCGTACTCGAGGATATCTTTTCCGTTGGTGGCGTAGGCAAAGGCCACCCCCAGGTCGCTGGCATAGGCCTTGGCCTGCTCGAATCCTGCTTCGGCGGTCTCCTCCTCGGCCTTGGCCTCGACTACGGCAATGGGGAAAGCGTCCGTGTAGCGCAGCAGATAG
>CAZQDO010000359.1:0-6297 GCA_964592085.1 uncultured Anaerolineae bacterium
GAGGGGACGTGCTCCCTCGCCCCGTTGGGGAGAGGGCTGGGGTGAGGGGAAGTTTTTGCGAAGCAATTCCTTGGATTGCCGCAATCTCCACCTCACGGATTGGGGATCGCTTCGGCGGAAAAGCACCGCCGCGCGATGACACTTGGAGTTTCTACCCTTATGAGCAACTCGTAAGGAGTCTTCAATGGTGGAACTATCCCATACACTGACAGGCATCGCCACCCTGGCGGACAAAGCAACGGATGACTACCTTCTCCTCCCCTTTGAAGTGCCGCCAGGCGTTGGCCGGCTGACCATTCGCTACACCTACACCCATCAGGTCAGTGCTGCGCTGCCGGGGGGTAGTGGCAACGTGGTGGACATCGGGGTGCTCGATCCGCGTGGCGCTGCGGTGTTCCAGGGGGTGGGCTTCCGCGGCTGGAGTGGGAGCGACCGCTCCGAATTCACCATCGGACTGACGGACGCCACCCCAGGCTACCTGCCCGGCCCGATCTACCCCGGCACCTGGCACATCCTCCTCGGCCTGTGCCACATCCTGCCGGAAGGCTGCCACTACCGCGTCGAGATTACGTTCTCAGAGGATCAGGGGAGTGGAGGAGCCGAAGAGCAAGGGAACAAGGGAGCAGGGGAGCAGGGGAGAGAGGGGGCGGTGTCTTGCAGGCCCAGGTGGTATCGGGGGGATCTTCAGAGCCACACCCACCATTCCGATGGCACCGGCAGCCTGGCTGATCTGGCGGCGGCAGCGCGGGCGCAGGGTCTCGACTTCGTGGCCGTCACCGAGCACAACACCGTCAGCCATTGGCCGCACCTGGCGGCGGCCGGCGGCGATGACTTGCTGCTCATCCCCGGTGAGGAGATCACTACTTATTACGGCCATGCCAACGCCTGGGGTGCCCACGACTGGCAGGAATTCCGCTGTCGTGACGACGCCACCATGGCCCGGATCATTGACGCCGTGCACGCCGCCGATGGACTGTTTTCTGTCAATCATCCCAAGGACAACGGCCCGGCCTGGGAGTATAGCGCCGACCTGCCCTTTGATTGTGTGGAGGCGTGGCAGGGCCTGTGGGTGGCGAACAACGATCAATCGCTGAACTTCTGGGACAACCTGCTCCGGCAAGGGAGGCGAGTGGTGGCCGTAGGGGGAAGTGACAAACACGTGGCGCCCTTCACTGGAGAGACCAAGCTCTATGACCTGGGCACGCCAACGACCTGGGTCTACGCCGAGGAGCTTTCGGCGGCGGGCATCCTGGCTGGTATCCGGGCCGGGCACGTCTTCATCTCGGCCGATCCGCAGGGGCCAGAGCTGTATCTGGGCGCCGATACCGATGGGATGTACGAGGGCATGATGGGGGACGAGGTGATCATTGCCGCCGGGCAATCCGTGACACTACTCGCCCAGGTGGTCGGCGGCAGGGGACTGGTGCTGAGGATCGTATCTGGCGAGGGAGTGGAGAAAGACCTGACAGGTTTTGAAAACCTGTCAGGTCTCGTGTCCGGCGAGGGGGTGCAGAGCGTGCCTGTCGAGAGTGACGATTTCGTCCACCGCTGGCAGGTCAGGCCCAACGACGATACCTTCTACCGCCTCGAGCTAGTCGAGCCGGGCGGTGCGAAGGCAGGGCTCAATCCGGCGGCGCTGGCGAGGCGGGCCTTATCGAATCCAATTTACGTGACCACTATTCCGGATTCCTGATCCCTAACCTCTACCCCCTTGAAACTGCGGCAGCCATTCGGCGTACGCTTCCAGGTAATCGTTCAGGATGCCCTCCGCCTGGTCAAAGTTGCTGATCATGGGATCGAGTAACAGGGCTTGCAGGGCCAACTCCCGGTTGCCAGTCACGGCCGCATCCACCAGCAGCTCGGCCAGGGCCGCTTCGCGGCGGCACAGCTCGGCGATGGCTTCGGGCAGCGGATTCAGGCCCAGGCCGTGAATGCCTGCACCGTTCACCACCGCCGGCACTTCGACGATGATCCCGTCGGGCAGGTCGGGGAGGTAGCCCTGGTTGGGGATGTTGACGGTGGGGATGTAGGCATTGGCATTGCCGGCCATGGCCTCAATCAGTTCTACGGCCCCTTCGCTGCGTGCCTGGCGCAACTCGTCAATGGGCCGCTCACCGGCAGCCATGGCGGCGGCCAACCGGGCGCGCTCGTGACGCCGCTGCTCGCCGGCTGCCCAGTCATACAATCGCAGGTTGTAGGTCTTCCACGGTTTCGTCTGGGGATCGTGGCCCCAGGCCAGGTATTCGCACAGGTGACTGTCACCGGAGCCGGGACAGAGTTCAAAAACCTCGAACATCTTGCGGGTCAGAGGCTCGAAGTCTGGACGGTGGGTGCGATACCGCTGGCGGAACAGCGGGTAGAGGTCTTCGCCAGTGGCCTTGTCGCGAACGTCCACGATCCAGATGAAGTGGTTGAGCCCCACTGCCTTGACGTCCACTTTTTCGTAGGCCATGTCAATCCACCGCCTCGTGGACTCGAGCTTTTCCGGGGCAGGGTGGGTATCCACGCCGGGGGGCACCTGGATGCCCCATCGTTCGGCCAGCACAACGAAGGCGATGAGGTGGGCCATGTGGATCTGGTGGCACAGTCCCACGGTTTTGGCCCAGGTGTAGCGCGTGGCGGCCAGGCAGAGGCGGGGCACCGGATTGGTGAAGTTGATGAGCCAGGCATCGGGGCAGAGGCGCTCCATGTCCTGAGCCACTCCCAGCACGACGGGAATGTTGCGCGCTGCGTGGGCGAACCCGGCGGGGCCGCCGTTCTCAGCGTAAGGCTGCCGCAAGCCGTGCCGAAGGGGTATCTCCCAGTCCTGCTTCCACAATGCCTCGCGGGGGCCGACCTCAATGGACAGGATGACGAAATCGGCTCCCGGCAGCAGGTCGGTGCGCTCGGTCGAGGACTCGATGGTCATCTGGGCATCCCATTCGCGGTTCATCCGTGCTCCCAGAGCGGACATGGTCTCCAGGCCCTGGCGATCTATGTCCACCAGGCCCAGGGTGCTGCCGCGCAGGGCATGGCTGTGCATGATGGTGGCCAGCGTGCTCAGGCCAAAACTGGCGCTGCCCGCGCCGATGACGACGATTTTGGTGACAGGCATGAGGGTTGTTTCCTTTCTGTACCGTGATGTGCCCGTAATTATACCACGCGGGGGAAAGATTTACCAGATTAGGCCACAGGACGTGGTGATCCTGAACGACCTACCCTGCGACTATCGCCGGGAGCGCCAGCCCTACGAAAGGCTGGTGATCGAGATAGATGATGTCAGGGATTTCACATTGAACGTGGCCTGGAAGCGTTAGTCAAATACATGCAAGGAGGCACAGGGATGTTGTTGGGAGAGGATATCTGGCGAGTGATTCGGGATTGGCTGTTGACAAGCGGCCTCCGTATCGCCGTGATTGTGCTGGGCGGCACCGTCGGCTGCCGCTCCGTGCGGGCCCTGGCGGCTCGCCTCGAAAGCTTGATTGCTGGGGCAGTTCCTAGTGAGGATGAAGCGCAGCGAGCCCGGACTCTGGCCAGAGTGATCCGCAGCACCACTCTGGTGGCTATCGTGATTGTCGCCGGACTGATGGTCCTGGTGGAGCTGGGTCTGGACATCACTCCCCTCATCGCCGGCGCTGGTGTCGTTGGTGTGGCTTTGGGTTTGGGCGCTCAAACCCTGATCCGGGACATCATCGGCGGGTTCTTCATCCTACTGGAGGATCAGTTTGCCGTCGGTGATGCTATTCAGGTGGGGAACATCGCCGGAGGCGTGGAGAAGATGACCCTGCGGGCTACGTTTTTGCGAGACCTGGAGGGGACGCTGCACGTCATCCCCAACGGAGAGATGCGTATCGTCTCCAACCTCACCAAGGATTGGTCACGGGTTGTGGTGAACGTGGGCGTGGCCTACGAGGAGGACATCGGGAGAGTAGTGGCCGCTCTGGAGAGAATCGGCCAGGCACTCTATCAGGTCGAGGAGTTGGCGCCCCTGATCCTGGAAGATCCGACGGTCACCGGAGTGGAGGCACTGGGCGACTGGGCGGTGACGGTGCGGATCATGGTCAAGACGAAACCAGGCAGGCAATGGGAAGTGGCCCGGGAGCTGCGCCGCCGCATCAAGGAGACCTTCGAGCGGGAGGGGATCGAGATGCCCTATCCCCGGCAGGAGATGTTAATGCGCTCCCTGAACGAGCAGACGCAGTAGGTCCAAGATTTCCAGCAGAGGCGGCTCCCATGCCGCCGGCTATTCAATCCCTGGAGGAGTGATCATGAAAGCGAACCCATTCACTCTCTTTCTACTCAGCGTGGCAATAGGGCTGGCTGCCGTGCTGAGCGGATGCAGACCTTCCACACCGACCGCCACGCCTGAGCTCCCTGCGTCAACACCGATACTGCCGGCGGCTACTCCCAAGGCGCATACGCCAACGGTTCTGCCGCCTACACCAACAGCTACGCCAACGCCCATCCCCGAACCGTCCGATGCGCTCCAGGCCACCTTGTGGCAACTGGCCGGCCAGTTTCGGGCAAGAATGGATCAGGTGCACCTGGTGCATTGGGAACAGGTAGACTGGCCCGACGGCTGCCTGGGCATCCCCATGCGAGATGCCTGCACGCAAGCCATCGTCCCCGGCTATCGCGTCGTGGTCGAGATCAGGGGGCAGGAATACGAATACCATTCTACCTTGACGGACGCGCAGCCTTATCGCCTGCTGCTGGCGGCCGGGCCAGACCCTGGCGTCGAAGAGCCAGACTTGATCTGGGAGGGACAAGTGGAGGACAGGTGCCGGAGCCTCCTGTTGGCCGCCGACGGCCGGGCGGCCATCGGCCCTTGCGACGCGCCGCATACACCGCTGCACCTTTCCGACGATGTGAGCCGGCCCGGACAATGGGCTGCCCTGTTGGCTCGCTTCGCACCCTTTGAGGCGGACACCCCATCGGGTCGGATCAAGTTCCAGGGACAGGGGCAAGAGGCGGCCAGTCCCGCATGGCAGCGGGCCATCGCCGCCTGGGCCCGGCTGGTGCGCCAGGAGCTTCGGTTTGGTCGGAGCGGTGCTTCGTGGGGGGCAGCGCTGGGCTGTCACCGGGAGATGCCTGGGCGTCCCGGATACTGCCAGTTCTTGGAAGTAGAAGTGTACGGGTTTGTCTACGCCAGCGTGGCTCGCTGTGAAGGTGGCGACGCTCAGGACCTGGGTCAGGGCTGGCTGGAGACGGCGGAATGGGAACAGTTCGATGCCTGGTTCTATGGCCGGGCACCTGTGTACCAGCAAGGTCTGGATTTCTTCGGCATTGGCACTCAGGAGATGAGCGAGAGCGAAGTAGCTGAGTTGGGCCGTTGGTGCGAGGCTGCCTACACCTGGCTCACGACTTGTCACCTGACCGTCGAGGAATACCCCATCGTCTCCGCCGACGTGGATGGGCCAGGCCACTTTGAATACATGGAGCGGATTGGCGACGACATCCTGGCCAAACGTCAGGCCTGGCGGGGTCATGCCACGGAGCGCTGGCTGGCCGGCACCAACGATGCCTTGGCGCCCTTTGGCTACCGATTGGAGCCCCATTATGACGCCGAGTGGGACACGACCTTCTACGACCTGTTCCGGGATGATGAGACAGAGCCGATGCTCCCTCGTTTGTGGCACGTCTGGCCTGTCTCGGTCAATGCCTCTGGCACCGACTTTTGTCTCACAGCGGAAAACGCGCCCAATACCCTCCCTTTCTACCTACTGGTGCAGTCCGATGGCGCCCAGCCCTGGGGAGCGGGCGACAACGCCTACCTGCCCCCGGTCTACGCCGGCGACGCTCTGGCAACCGTCACGTTCACTGGATACCCGACCCTCACCTATCAGGTTCGACTGGACGGGCAGGCCGTGTACACTGGCACAGCCGTCAGCTACGGGGCCGATTTCCCGCTCCGTTCCCTCACCAGTTGGGATGGGCTCTGGGTGCTGGAGGTGGACGATCAACTCATCGTGGATGGTCAGGACCTGGGCCAGGCTATGGACTACGACGGCGTCTTTGGCTTCAACCTGCTACGTGGCCAGCCCTTCTACTTCTTCCAGCAGGGGGGCACCATCTACGTTTCCTACGCTGGCCGGACCCTCCCCTATACCTACGAGGCGGTAGTTCATAACCAATGCTGCGAGCCGGCCCTGTTCAACGTTGCCGCCAATGGCGACATGGTCTGGTTCCATGCTCTGAAGGACGGCGTCTGGTACTACGTCGAAGCGGGGGGGTATTGCCCTGACAGCCTTTCCAGGCAAGACTAATACTACAACCGCATTTGTGTCATTGGCGCTTTTGAGCTAAGATACTTCCGAT
>CAZQDO010000360.1:0-6293 GCA_964592085.1 uncultured Anaerolineae bacterium
GCTGGAATCTTAGCCCGTAGGGCTTCGTTCTTTTAGCCCAGAGCTTTAGCTCAGGGCGATGCAGCGCGAAATGTTAGTGCCATTAGACATGGGAGCCCGCTCCGCTTCGAAATTCTCATCTACTGATTATCACTGAGCAGCGGCAGAGAGAGGGTAGACGCCGTGCTCGACGATGACATCCAGCATGGCCTGGCGATTCTCCTCGGGGATGGGTACGTTCTGGTCAGCCCAGAGCAACAGGCCGCCTCGCGGATCACGACCCAATTGCTCCAGGCGTAGCAGGGTCTCCTGGCGGACTTGAGCGGGAGTGCCCAGCATCATGGTGAACTGCGTGTCCACTCCACCCTCAAAGACAATGCGACCGGCGAAACGCTCCCCCCACTCAGCCAGATCGTTGGCCCTGGCCTGGCAGGGATTGATGATGTCCACGCCGATCTCGATCAGGTCGTCGAGGATTTCGGTGATGTGACCGCAAGAGTGGAACTTGACCCATTTCCCCGCGTCCTTGTAGACTTTGATGACGCGCGCCACTTCGGGCTTAATCAACTCCCGCCACAAAGCCGGCGACATCATCATGGCTCGCTGAGTGCCGTAGTCGTCGCCCAAAAACACGCCGTCAATGTCACATTGCACGTATTGCCTGGCGATGGCTATCTGGTAGTCCATGATCTGTCTGAAAAGCCGCCGCACCCGTTTTTTGTCGCAAAGCATGGCCATCAGCAAGTTGTCCATGCCCATCAGGAACCAGGCGCGCTCAAAGAGAATGGTGGGGTGAAAGCCCATCAGCAGGAACTGCTCACGGTCAATGGTCTCCAGCATCTCCAGGGTGGCCCGTTTGAGACGGAAGACGGGCTCCGGTGGCTGGAAGTGATCCATGTCGTGAGGGCTTTTCAGGGGGTGATCCTGGACCATCGGGAGGTATTCCGCCAGTTCGAACTCCCAGGTCACGCCCCAGCGGTCCGTGCCCGCCTCACCCATCCACATCATATCGCTCTCGAACTCGACATTGCGCACCACGTCCTCGTAGGGGATGTGATGAGGGGAGTTGAAGGTGATGGCGCGGATATAGTTCTCCCTGGGGGACATTGGGTCGTCTATCGTTTTTGCTCCTCTCTGCGTTTGAGTCGAAGAACCAGAGTCAGACGCGCCAGTTGTCAACGGTGATACCATCCACTAATGCAAAGTGCTTGTCACCCGTCAGGAGAACCAAGTCATTGACCCTGGCTACGGCTGCGATTTGGGCGTCTAGGGGCGGAATGGGGCGACCCTTGGCTTTCTGTTCGGCCTGAATACGTCCAAACTCTTCCGCCACCAGCGCGTCAAAGGGCCACAGAAACAATGCTCCGACTAACGACTGCAAGCGACGCAGGTTCTCAGCGCGGCGTTGGCTGGCGTACACGGCGTAGTACAGCTCCCCCAGAACCGTTACTGAGATGCCGAACCGGTCGCCGCTGGCCTGGGCCTGACGCAGACGGGCAACTATAGGGTCCTGCTGGGCCATCAGCCAACTGGCGTGATTGGTATCAAGAAGATAGTTCATCATAGGTCTCCAGATCCATTTCGCGCATCGTCTGAATCTCTGCCAACAGCGTGTCCAATTCCCCCGGCGCGAATTGCAGCGACCCGACCTGTTCCAACGCCTGCAATATCGCCTCGGACGATCCGCGTTGTGGCGTGTCGGGTGCATACCTGCTGCGCAAGTAGCCAGCAAAGTCTATCACCTGCAGTATCTTCTCAGGTGGCAAATCCTGCACTGCCGCCGCCAAGCGGGTCTCTATCTGTTGTTTCATTGTCGGCCTCCTTCTTTTGACAAATGTGCCTGATCGTGTTACAATATCAGTCGAGCGGCATCGTAAAGCCTGGTGACCTTGGCCACTCGGAGAGTGGACCTAGCTAGCGCTGAAATGCGCCGGGACAGACTGAAATCGGGGCCCAGGGTGAGCCGCTTTTTTGTTTCTACCACAGCCGACGACTGATGACCTCTTCAACGACTACTTTGTCGGCAATGATCTCATAGAAACGCTTATTCCCTCGCTCATACTTCTGAAAGAAAGCCCAGGCGACGTAGTCCGTCGCTTGTAGCTCCTTGCAGGCGATTGAATCCTCCTGGCGAATGATGACCACCTCTTGGTGCAGGTCTGCTATCCCTTCCCGAATCACCTTCTCCAACTCGTAGCGCAGATGCTTCGCTGTGTAACGCTTGTCCAGACAGACATCAATCCTTGGCCACCTGGCTACGGCGTGCCTGACGGCCTTGGTGACAGCTTCACGGTACATCTCCTCCGGATCCTTGGGAGGGCGTGCGATGTTTTGTTTATCCACAACGACTGCTATGATCGTCACGGGCTCCTGTGCAATGGCTTGCAACAACTGCTTGACGACAACCTCCCGTGAAGCATCCGCTTTCATTTCTCCGGAGGCCAGACTTGTTCCATACTTTTTGAGAGCCCGCTTCACATGCAATTCAATCGGCCTAGCCCTTGTCGTGCCCAGCAGAGCAATGACAAGAAAGTGACTACCTGAGAAGGGAGCTACCGTGCCAGACTCGTCAATAAAGGCGTAACGCAATGGACCACTCACTCTAACACTACCGTGTTTCCCTAAGACCAACACGAGCTTCAGGAACACTCGCCTCCGCATTCCGGCCTAAGCCGTCGTAGCCGCTTGCCGTTTGGCAGTTGGCGTGACCGGACTCCCGCCGGTTAGCAGATGACAGCTTAGCAGGGCACGTCGGCGAGTTGTTATCTGCCACTGCGGCCCGCTAATTGAGCGGCAGGCCAATACAGGTTGTCAAAGGCCCAGACCTGGAATACAGGTTCTTGTACGTTTCCACAGCACCGCGCGAAAATCGCGTTCAGAAACCAGAAACCCAGAAACCAGAAACCAACGGCTTAAGGAGAGCCGGGGGGGGGGAAAGCCGCCGCCCGAAACCCCACATTGCAGTAGCGGCCGTCTGGGGTGTTCCAGTGGCGGGCAGCGCAGCGGGCGTACCGCCGATTGAGGTTCCACGAGCCGCCACGCAGCACGCGGCTGCTTCCCTTTTCTGGTCCAGAAGGACTCTCAGAAGGAGAATGTTGATAGTACTCCTCGGCAAACCAGTCTTGACACCACTCCCAGACGTTGCCTGCCATATCGTAGCACCCGTAAGGGCTAACGCCGTTGGGATACTGGTCAACCGGGGTCGTGCCCCGCCCAGATAGGTTGCATCGGCCCGCATCCCATTGGTTTCCCCAGGGGTAGATACGACCGTCGGTGCCACGAGCAGCTTTCTCCCACTGCGCCTCGGTAGGGAGGCTCTTGCCTGCCCACTCGCAGAAGGCGACGGCGTCATGCCAGGTCACGTAGACGACCGGATGGTTCTCCTTGCCCGTGACGAACTGTCCTCGCCATTCCCCTTGCGCCTGATAACCCGTCTCGCTCACAAATCGCTGAAACTGGGCATTGGTCACTGGATACTTATCAATCCAGTAGTCGTCCAGGTGTACCTGATGGAGCGGACGCGCATCAGGCAGTTCGTTGGAGCCCATCAAGAACTCTCCTGCCGAGATAAACACCATAGGGAAGCCAGGTTCAAGGGTTTCTAACAGTGACAGGATGCGCTCGTCCACATCAGCGTTGAATCGCCCCAAACTGCCGTTGAGCAGGCGCAAAATGGGTCCCAGTTGGGTAAACAGAGGGTCGAGCACTTCTCTTTCTGCCGCCCGCGCCAGCCCCAGAACGGCTGCCAGGGCGACGAGCGGCTGCCCCTCGGCACGAGCCTTCTGAACCAGATAGTCAGTCGCTCCCCAGCTTGAGATTTCAGCAAGAGCATCAGCAGCCTCCAGCCGACGTTGTGAATCCTCCTCCATCAGATGTTTGAGTTCGGCAATGAGCTCGCCAGCAACCTTTTCAAAGGCGTCTGTCTGCACCGGGCGGGCATCAGTCAGCGCAGCCGCCGCCAGCAGGAGGTCGTGCTTTCTCAACCGCTCAAGGAGTTGAGTGGCATCGTCCTCCAGCGCCACGAACAACAGGATGACCTCACGCCACCAAGCGTCGTCAAGATGTCTCAAGAGTGACTCAGCATCTCCCTTCTTATAAAAGGCTGTGGCTGTGAAAAACTCTTGAAAAGTCAGATGGGCGAAGTCGTAAGAAGTCCGAGACTTTTGCTGCAACAGACCGCTCCGCTCCATAATCTCGTTGAGGAACTCGCTGCTGCGTGTGCCGGGATAGTCAAGGCCGGGGAGCACCTGTGCAAGGGCAGTCAGGAGCGCTTCCTTAGTGAAGATGCGGGCGCCTTTTTGGTGGAAGTGGGTGGCAATGAACTGAAGGGCGCTCCTCTTCTTCTCCGGGGGAAAGCGCGCCTCGGTATCCAACCCCTTCTCAATTTCTCGTTTCTCCAGCAGGACTTGCGCGCACTCCTCGTATAGTTCCACCCGTCTCTCGGGCAGGGTGAATTTCCGCTCGTAGAGCAGGGTTATGATGGAAAGGAGAAGGGGATTAGTCGCCAATAGCCGCATCCGAGCGCTGCGCACCAAGCAGCGTAATAGTCCGTCCACTCGCGACTCCTGCTCATCTGGCGGGCTATCAGCAAACCAGTTCCTGATGAAGAGCGTCACCTGCTTCTTGTTGAACTCCTGCACCTCTAACTGAAGAAACCCCTGGAGCAGACCCCGAAAACCGGCAACCCGACACGTTACGATAATCTGGCTGCGATGATAGGCAACAGAGAAGCGGTTGATTTCGTATGCAACCCGGCGATAGGCTGCTTTGTCCACCACTTCGTCGAGAGCGTCCAACAGGATAAGGCACTCTCCCCTGTCCAGTTTTCCCCGGAGAAACCGCTGGGGATGGGCGAAGCCCGCTTCCCGCAGTGCCCTTGCCAGATGAGCTTCTAAAGGCGCATCACCGTTAGCCAGGTTGTTTAGAGTCAGATACAATGGCAGCGGATAGCATGTCGAGCGCTCCCGAAGCCAAATCAACACCACCAATAGCGGCTGAATCCAGTAGGGATACAACAACTCTACCAGAGTGAGCGCCATCACGCCGACAGCCAGCAATGGCACAACCCCTGCCCAGGCGCAATATATTAGCAGCCCAATGCTCAGCACCGTGCAGATCACAGTGGAGCTCCTAGCGAAGTGACTCCAAATGAATAGCAACATGACGGCCAAGACGAGTCCGATTAGCGCCGCGAGTAGTGGGCGTGGCGAATGGGGCAGGCCCCATACCCAGAAACCAAGAGCAACGAGACCACTCACTCCACCGATGACGAAGACTTCCACTGCTACTAGACGCCTGCGTATGCGGTCTGCCAAACGGGGGAGCCGCTTCCGCACTATCTCACGGGCGAATTCGGCCAGGGCAGGGTCTCGCTCAGCGGTGCGCAAGGCAAGGTATTTCAGCAGTGTCGTCTTGCCGCTGCCTGGCTCGCCCAGCACTGCTAGGCGACGGTTCAACTGAAGCGCCTCAGGCACTTCCACCGTGCCAGAGCGCTGCTCAGGCAATTCATCGTCCACAGCCTGCATAGGCTCATCAGGTTGGAGTTGATGCGGCACGTATTCTCCAACCCTCAAAGCGATGTAGATTCTCTCCAAATCGAGTGGTTTCGCTCGCCCAAGGAAAGTGAAATACTTGTGCTCTTCGATGAGTTGTTCAAGGTAGCGGCGCAGCGCCTTCCTGGGGCTCCTGCGTTTCCAGGTTAGCGATTCTGGTTCAGAGGGGCGGGGCTGAACTGACTCTTGACGGGCCTGGTACACGCTGAGAGCGACAAAGAGAACAGCGAGCACGCCAAGAATGGGCCAGGATAGCGGGAGGTAAGGCTCAATCCAGGGCGGCATCTGACCTGTGGCAACGTTGGTCACGAGCCCAACAGCCACAGTCAAAATCGCAAGCAACACGTAGAGCTGAGAACGAGTCAGCCGCATCTTGGGTTACTCCACACAGTCACACAGGCGGTAAATGAAGGGAGAAATGAAAGCCGCTTAGCCCCTACCAGTATCTCGTCGTCTAGTCGCACATTGCATTATAACACGGCGCGTCCTCCGGTGCAAACTGCAACCGCTGGGCGATGAAGCGCTGTCCTGAGGCTGGTTTGCTTACCGTCTAAGGATAGACGCAGCTTCGGGCTTCGTCGGCAAAGGCGGCGATCAGGTTCAGGTCAGCGTCAAAGAAGTGATCGGAGGGCGACAGGATGAAGCCGCCTCCCTCCCCGGCAGCCTGGAAACAGCTACGGACGGCGGCCCGCGTTTCCGCTTCCGTGCAGCCAAGCAGATGATGGAACTGGTCAAAGCCGCCGATCATGCACACCTGGTGGC
>CAZQDO010000361.1:0-4964 GCA_964592085.1 uncultured Anaerolineae bacterium
AGGTCAGGGTCGTCTTGCCGTGATCCACGTGCCCTATCGTCCCCACATTCACGTGCGGCTTCGTCCTCTCAAAATGCTCCTTAGCCATCAGAACTCTCCTCTCTTTTATGAAATAATGAAAAGTGGTATTACCGTGATACTACCCCCAGGCGACCCGCTCCATCACTTCGGGGGGCACCTGGTCATAGTAATCGAACTCCATAGTGAAAACGCCGCGCCCTTGCGTCCCGGATCGGAGGTCAGTGGCATAGCCAAACATCTCTGCCAACGGCACGTGAGCTTGTATCGCCTGCAATCCCCCGCTCAGGGGCCTCATGCCCTCGATCTGGGACCCTCGTGCGCTCAGGTCTCCGATGATCTCGCCCGCGAACTCCTCGGGCGCCACCACCTCCAGCTTCATCATGGGCTGCAAGAGGACAGGGCCAGCTTGCTGCACGCCATTTCTCAAAGCCATAGAGCCGGCAATTTTAAAGTCCATATCCGAGGAATCCACCTCGTGGTAGGAACCGTCCACGAGAGTGGCCTTCAGGTCAACCAGCGGATAGCCAGCCAAGACGCCGCTATCCAGAGCCTCCCGAACGCCTCGCTCCACGGCGGGGACAAAATCCCTTGGGATAGCCCCCCCCACCATCCTGTTCGCGAACTCAAAGCCCCTGCCCTTCTCCAGAGGTTCTAGCTCCAGCCAAACGTGGCCGTAATGGCCTCGCCCCCCTGTCTGGCGAACAAACCGCCCTTCGGCCCGCACCGGCCTGGTTATGGTCTCTTTGTATGCTACCTGAGGCCGCCCCACGCCAGCCCTGACCTTGAACTCCCGCAACATACGTTCGACCAGGACTTCAAGGTGCAGTTCCCCCATGCCGGAGATGATGGTCTGGCCCGTTTCATCATCCACCTTCACCTTGAAGGTCGGGTCCTCTTCGGCCAACCGGTTCAAGGCATCGCTCATCTTGTCCTGATCGGCTTCGGTGCGGGGCTCGATAGCCACTGAGATGACCGGTTCTGGAAACTTAATGCTCTCCAGGACAATAGGCCAGTTGAAATCGCTCAAGGTCTCACCGGTGAAAGTGTCCTTAAGTCCCAAGGTGGCTCCGATGTCACCGGCCAGCAACTCGTCCATCTCCTCGCGGCGGTTGGCGTACATACGCAACAGACGACCGATGCGCTCCTTTATGTTCTTATTGGTATTGCGCACCGCTCCCCTGGCTTTTACCTTGCCTGAGTACACCCGGAAATAGGCCAGACGGCCCACGTAGGGGTCGGTTACTATTTTAAAGACCAGAGCAGCTAAAGGTGCAGTTTCGTCAGCAGGGCGGCTTTCTTTGGCTTCGGTCTTGGGGTTAAGCCCAACGATAGGTGGTACGTCCAGTGGCGAGGGCAAGTAGTCCACCACCGCATCCAACATGGGTTGCACACCCTTGTTTCGCAAAGCCGACCCACAAAGCACCGGCACCAGTTCACCGTCCAGGGTAGCCTGGCGCAGGGCGCGCCGCAACTCCTCGGCAGTGATCTCCTCGCCCTCCAGATACTTGATGGTCAGGGCCTCATCGGTCTCGGCCACACTTTCCACCAAGACCTCTCGCCTCTGTGCTACATCTTCCTGCAATTCAGGCGGTATCGGGCCGACCACAGGCTCCGCGCCCAGCTCATCGCTGTAAGAGATGGCCTGCATGTTGATGAGATCAACGACGCCGCTAAAAGAACCCTCGGTTCCAATCGGCACCTGCAGGGCCACGGGATTGGCCCCCAGCCTCTCCTCAATCATCTCAATGGTGCGCCCGAAGTCGGCCCCTACACGGTCCATCTTGTTCACGAAGCAAATGCGTGGCACCTTGTAGAAATCGGCCTGCCGCCAGACGGTCTCAGACTGGGGCTCCACACCGGCTACAGCATCGAAGATGACGACGCCTCCGTCCAGGATCCGCAGGCTGCGCTGAACCTCAACGGTGAAGTCTATGTGGCCTGGCGTATCAATGATGTTAATCTGGTAATCGCGCCAATAACAAGTTATGGCTGCAGCGGTGATGGTTATACCTCTCTCCCGCTCTTGATCCATCCAGTCGGTGACGGTCGTGCCATCGTCCACGTCTCCCATACGATGGGTACGACCCGTGTAAAAGAGCACCCGCTCAGTGGCAGTGGTCTTGCCCGCATCTATGTGGGCGATGATGCCTATGTTACGCATCCGTTCCAGAGGGTATTCTCTAGGCATATTCAATGACCAATGACTAATGAACCAACGACCAATGACTAATGGCCAATGACTAGCGAAAATTGGGATTTGGTCATTGGGATTTGGTCATTGACCATTGTTACCACCGGTAGTGCGCAAAAGCCCTGTTGGCTTCGGCCATCCTGTGGGTATCGTCCCGCTTTTTGATAGAGGCTCCAGTGCCCTGAGCAGCATCCATCAGCTCGTTGGCCAACTTCTCAGCCATTGACTTGCCGGAGCGGCTACGAGCCGATTGCAACAGCCAGCGCACAGCCAGCGAGAATCGTCGGTCGGGTGGCACTTCCATCGGTATCTGGTAGGTTGCCCCGCCGACCCGCCTGGGCTTGACCTCCAGGACGGGGCCTGCGTTTTCGATGGCCTGCTCGAACACATCCAGGGGGCTCTTTTTCATTCTCTCTTCGATAATGTCAAATGAATTGTAGAGAATCCTGGCCGCCAGGCTCTTCTTGCCCCCCTTCATCAATTTATTGATGAATTTGGCCACCACTACACTGTTGTACTTTGCGTCGGGGTCAATCTCCCGCTTAGAAGGACGATAGCGTCTGGGCATACTAAACTCCTAACGAAAATCGTGATCGCCGAAGGTCTCCCGACCGAGGCGAAAGGGCTCGGTCAGAGGCCTTCGCCCATCACAAGCGACGATCCTACTCTTCTCTCGACCTTTTGGGTATCTTGGTGCCATACTTTGAGCGCCCCTTGTGGCGATCCTCGACCCCGGTGGCGTCCAGAGTGCCCCGGATCACGTGGTAGCGAACGCCTGGCAAGTCTTTGACTCGGCCACCCCGGATCAAGACCACGGAGTGTTCCTGCAAGCTATGCCCCTCGCCGGGGATGTAAGCCGTGACCTCAATGCCATTGGTGAGGCGCACCCTCGCGATCTTGCGCAAAGCGGAGTTGGGCTTCTTGGGCGTCATCGTTCTGACCTGCGTGCAGACGCCCTGTTTCTGAGGCGCCCCTTTAGGACGCCGATCCCTCTTCTGCTTCAAGGCGTTGAAGGTGTAGTGCAAAGCCGGTGCCTTGCTCTTCTTCCGCTGTTTCTTCCGTCCTTTTCTGACCAGTTGGTTGATTGTCGGCAAGTGACACTCTCCTTCCAAGCCTAACTCTACTGACTGGCATCCTCAAGAGATAGACCCACTGAAAGAGGCCATCGTTGAGAGTCGCGATGGCCTCGTTTTAACCTTACGCGCTCATCATGCAGTGAGCAAGGGAACGCTCAGCCCACAATTTCGACACATTATAGCACAAACGGTTAAAAAGAGCAAATCGCAAAAAACATCCTTGACTCATCAGTGTCAACTTAAGGCTCAAAGGCCCGTCCCCGGGGACGGGGCTCAGAGCTTAAGTTGACACATATGTTTTTTACTTGATAGGGTAGCGTCCGTCGTTAGCTTGGACGAGGATCACGATCCAGCAAACCCAGGCCGAACTAATCGCCTCGGCTGTATCTCGGCAGACCCAGGCCCAGACCGAGCCGGGGAAGCCTCTCCGTCTCGTCGTCCTTTCCAAACTTGATGATTTCGCCGCTATCGTTGATGGCCTCCACCGAGAGGCCCAAGCTCTGCAGCTCTTTGACCAACACCTTGAAAGAAGCCGGCACGCCAGGTTCCTGGATCTCCTCCCCTTTGACAATGGCCTCGTAGGTCCTTACCCGCCCCACGACATCGTCGGACTTGACGGTGAGCATCTCCTGCAAGGTATGAGCGGCCCCATAAGCCTCCAGCGCCCAAACCTCCATCTCGCCGAAGCGCTGGCCACCAAACTGGGCCTTGCCGCCCAAGGGCTGCTGAGTGACCAGAGAATAGGGGCCTGTGGAACGAGCGTGTACTTTGTCCTCCACCAGGTGAGCCAACTTCATCATGTGAATGACGCCAACCGTGACTGGCTGGTCAAAGGGCTCACCCGTTTTGCCGTTATAAAGGACGGTCTTGCCCAGAGTAGGCAGAGGAATGTCAGCCTCTTTGCTCACGCGCAGAGCCTCTTCATCCACCTCCTCATCCGACAGAGCTGATACGCTCTCGCTTGCTACTCCCTGCTCCTCCAGCCAGAGGCGCAGGCAAACCATGCGAGCTTGACGGTCCGACTCCTCCTTCTCAGCCATGGAACGCGGATCATCCTCGAAGACCAGGATGGCCTCAGGGTCGTAGCCATGCTCCTTCAGCCACTCCCGAAGGACACAGCGACGCACATAGATTCGGTCGGTCGCCAGTGCCTCCTCATCGTATCCTTTTCCTTCCAACCATTGGTTGACGTAAAGGAAGCGAGCTTCTTCGTCGTCCTCCAGGTACTCGAGATCATACTCCATCTCACCCAACCACTGCCAGGCCCGTTCCGTAATATCATGCCAGGCCTTGTCAATGAGCCAGGCCCGCCCTAGCTCTGCGGCGATCTCACCCTCATCAGCCCCGTCGAAAACAGGGGAAACGGCCCGGAAACCTAACCGGTCGGAGGCCCAGCCCAAGTGGGTCTCCAAGATCTGCCCGATGTTCATACGACCCGGCACACCCAGGGGGTTGAGAATGAGATCCACCGGAGTGCCACCGGCAAGGAAGGGCATGTCCTCAACGGAAAGCACCTTGGAGATAACTCCCTTATTGCCATGGCGACCCGCCATCTTGTCACCCTCGGTGAGCTTACGCCGCTGAGCCACGCTGACGCGCACCATCTTATCAACGCCAGCCGGGAGGTCTCGGTGCTCATCACGGGTAAAGACCTTCACATCAACCACTTTGCCCCG
>CAZQDO010000361.1:4974-6255 GCA_964592085.1 uncultured Anaerolineae bacterium
CTCACCGTGGGCCAGGCGTAAGCTCGAATCCTTGACCTCCCTGGCTTTCTCGCCAAAGATAGCCCTGAGCAATTTTTCCTCCGGGGTGAGTTCCTTCTCGCCCTTGGGGGTGATCTTGCCTACCAGGATGTCGTTGGGCCCTACTTCCGCCCCAATGTGCACGATGCCGTCCTCGTCGAGATCCTTCAGGGCGTCTTCTCCCACATTGGGTATGTCGCGAGTGATCTCCTCAGGACCGAGCTTGGTGTCGCGGGATTCGATCTCATGCTTCTCAATGTGAATGGACGTAAACTTGTCTTCCCGCACCAGGGTCTCGCTGATCAGCACCGCATCCTCATAGTTGCCGCCCTCCCAGGACATGAAAGCCACGAACACGTTCTGTCCCAGGGCCAGCTCACCACTATCGGTAGAGGAGGAATCGGCCAACACATCGCCCTTCTTCACACGTTGCCCCTTACTCACAACGGAGCGCTGGTCAATGCAAGTTGATTGATTGGAGCGATTGTACCTACGCAAGGGGTAGACGTGGAGGCCATTTTCACCGGCCACCACGACCTGGCGGCCGGTGGTGCTAACTACCTCCCCATCCTCTCTGGCTGCAATCACCTGGCCCGAATCAATGGCCGCATCCCACTCCATACCGGTACTCACCAGGGGCACCTCAGGGACAACCAGGGGCACTGCCTGGCGTTGCATATTGGAGCCCATCAGGGCACGGTTGGCATCATTATGCTCCAAGAAAGGAATCAGAGCCGCCGAGATGCCCACAATCTGCTTGGGCGAGACATCGATGTAGTCCACCCTTTCTACCGGCTGGAAGAGGAACCTCTGGCTGCGCCGCACTGAGACGCGAGGGCGGACAAACTGCCCTTTCTCGTCCAGGAGAGCGTTGGCCTGGGCGATGGTGTATTTGTCCTCCTCGTCGGCCGAGAGGTAGATGATCTCATCGGTGACCATGGGCCTGATTTTGACATCGTCCTCCAGGGGCAATGCTGCGATGCGTTCGGCTAACTCCGGCGTAATGACCGTTCCTGCCTCTGCCACCACTTCTTCGCTGTCGGGATCGAGAACCTGCTCTCGCAAGGTCTTGCCCACCAACTGGTCGTATTCGTTAGGCACCGTCCGGATCACTTTGCGATACGGCGTTTCGATGAAGCCAAAGTCATTCACCTTACCATAAGTAGCCAGACGACCAATGAGGCCGATGTTGGGTCCTTCGGGGGTCTCAATGGGACAGATGCGGCCGTAGTGGCTGTGGTGAACGTCGCGCACGTCGAAGCC
>CAZQDO010000362.1:0-6251 GCA_964592085.1 uncultured Anaerolineae bacterium
GTATAATGGCGAGGCAGCGAATGTCGCCAAGGAGATCGGTGAGCGGAAGTTCACTGTGAACGAAGTCCTTGGGGCCATTGCTGACGCCGGAAGCACGTCGGTGTACGATGTGCTCGAGGTGCTGCTGAAGAACAAAGGTTATTCAGCGGCGCAGATAAAACTGCGGATTGATCCATTTAGACCATCCGATTCATTATGATACGGCTGATTGGTACGGAGAAGGAGTGGGCGGGACTTGGCGGTCGCGAGAACTCTGGGAAAGAGAGGATGTGATGATAGGCTAAGCGAGCAATGAAACGCGGCGGTGGGCGTGGTCACGTCGCGGGGCCAACGAGCGCGAGGGGGTCACGCGCTGTTTATGAAGGAGAAGCGGAGTGTCAACGTGCCAAGGCGGCAAGGTGCTGACCCAAGTCAACACTGGCCCAACAGGTACGGGCCAGGTGTGCCCCTTTGGGTGGAAAGCGAGCATTGATAATTCTATGCCCTTTGGTTGCCAGAAATTCGACAGTTGGAATAAAATCACGGTCAGAGGTAACCAAGATCGCAACATCCCAGGCGTCCTCCCAGGCAAGGCTAATCATATCAGTGACGATAGCCGTATCAATGCCCTTTTCAACAGTCCCCCTCATTTGCTCGCCGCAGTGAGGACAATTCTCCACAGGCAAGTGGCAGCTTGGACAGATAGGGGGAGACTTGGCCTTTCGCTCCTTGGCAACCACGCGCACGCCAGGAAGGCCGTCAAGTACTGTCGTGGCCCAGTGGCGCAATTTCTTATCTTTGCCTGTGCCCGGAGCATAGGAAAGGTAGATGTTTGTCCCCTCAAATTTCAGCGGCTCGCCCAAGATCGCCTCTGTGGCGGCAATTAGGTGGGCTGACAATGCTTTCCAATCCAGCCTATAGTCAGGTGCCGTGCGTTCGTTGATGGAGAGTTGGAGGTTCCAAAAATCAATGAAGATTCGTGCACATAAAACGGCCATGTCTTTTCCCCTCCAGAAAAACTTCAGGGAGTGCTTTATGCACTCCCTGGGGGTCTAACTGCGAATGGTGGGGGTCTGCCGAGCACTTCGTCAGCACACATTCGCGGGCTCTAATAACGAAATTATATCAGAAAGCCGACATTTTGTCAAGACCCAATCCATGCGCCTGATGTCGGCCCAGTTGACACCATAGCGCTGTCGCCTGCACATCGAAGCGCCAGAGTGGGCGTGGGAGCTCGTCGGCTGGCTGGCCGTGGTGGTGACGGCCGTGAGGATTTTGCTGGAATGATGAGTGAAACGTACCCAATTCAGATTAGTGTAACCCGGGTGCGGGAATCGGCCCGGGGCCTGCCCTGAGCGTGGCCGAAGGGACGCACCTCAGAGCGGGTTTTCGGATAGGTACTTAATCAGGGAGGGTAGTCTTGGCCACTTACCTGGTCACAGGATGTGCGGGGTTCATCGGAGCCAAAGTAACCGAATTCCTTCTGCGGGGTGGGGACACTTCTTCGACCGTTGGCAAAGCGGCGCTCAGGACAAACGTCATTGGCGTGGATAACCTGAACGACGCCTACGACGTGCGCCTCAAGCGCTGGCGGTTGGCACAGCTCGATGGTGCGCCAGGGTTCGAGTTCCATCGGCTGGACATCGCGAACCGCCAGGAGATGGAGAAGCTGTGGAGGCTCAAAGGGCAAGGGGGTGTTGTGCCCTTCGATGCGGTGATCAACCTGGCGGCGAGAGCGGGGGTGCGTCGGTCCGTCGAGGATCCGTGGGTGTACTTTGATACCAATGTGACCGGCACACTGAACCTGCTGGAGCTTTGCCGGGAGTTCGGGGTGAAGAAATTTGTACAGGCCTCCACGTCCAGCCTCTACGGTGCCAACAATCCCCGACCGTTTCGGGAGGACGCCAACACCGATGGGCCGCTTTCCCCCTATGCGGCCTCCAAGAAGGCAGCGGAGGCGCTGTGCTACACGTATCACTACCTGTACGATTTGGACGTGACGGTGCTGCGCTACTTCACCGTCTACGGCCCGGCAGGACGGCCCGACATGAGCCTGTTTCGCTTCGTGCAGTGGATCAGCGAGGGGCGGCCAGTGATCGTCTACGGGGATGGCAGCCAAGAGCGAGATTTCACTTACGTGGACGACATCGCCCTGGGCACCATCGCTGGCCTCAAACCACTGGGCTACGAGGTCATCAACCTGGGCTCAGATACGCCGGTAGTGCTGATGGACGCGATTCGGCTGGTGGAGGAATTGGTGGGGAAGAAGGCAAGCATTGAGTACAAGCCTCGCCATCCCGCGGATGTATTGGCAACCTGGGCCGACATCGGCAAAGCCGAGGGTTTGCTTGGTTGGCGGCCGCAGACCTCCTTCGCGGATGGCGTGGCAGGGTTGATTGCCTGGTACCAGGCAAACCGTGAGTGGGCCAGGAACGTGTCAACGTTAAGCGCTATTTGACAAAACGCCGAATTTGTGTTATCTTACCTGTCAATACATCAAAAGCTACGAATGGGAATAGTAGGTGCAGGGCCATGATCACAGCGAGCTAGAAGAGGTGAAAGCTAGCATCAGAACCTGCTCTGAACCCACCCAGGAGCTGCCAGCGAAAAGGTGATCGCGAAATACACGAAAAAACGCGAAAGCCGTCAAGCTTGGCCGGAATCCCCCCGTTATCGCAAGGAGCGGTATCGAGTAACTCCGCTGTTACTCCGTACCGATTGAGTGGGCTGTGGCAAGCCAACTAAGGTGGTACCACGGGGCATGAACACCTCGTCCTTAGAGGACGGGGTGTTTTTGGTTTAGCTGGATGTTGGTTAAATAGTCGGATCGTCAGATGGTCCTTCGTCAGCCTATCAATGTTCAGACCACCTGACCACCAGACCCAAAAGGAGGAGAGAAAATGGCAAAGAAAATCACACCGCGTAGCAAGGACTATTCCCGCTGGTACACGGACGTCGTCCAGCGGGCAGAGATGGCCGACTATGCCCCGGTCAAGGGCTGCATGGTCATCCGACCCTACGGCTACACCCTCTGGGAGAACATCAAAGCGGGCCTGGATCGCCGCTTCAAGGCCACAGGTCACGTGAACGCTTACTTCCCGCTATTCATCCCTGAGAGCTTTATCCACAAGGAAGCCGAACACGTGGAGGGATTCTCCCCGGAGCTCGCAGTGGTCACCCACGGCGGCGGCAAGAAGCTGGAAGAATCTCTTATCGTCCGCCCTACCTCGGAGACCGTCATCGGCCACATGTACTCCCAGTGGGTGCGCTCCTATCGAGACCTGCCCATTCTCATCAACCAGTGGGCCAACGTGGTGCGCTGGGAGAAGCGCCCCCGGTTGTTCCTGCGCACCACCGAGTTCCTCTGGCAAGAGGGGCACACTGCCCACGCCACCGCCGAGGAAGCACAGGAGGAAACGTTGCGCATGCTGGAAGTCTACCGCGACTTCGCTGAGAATGACGCTGCCATTCCCGTCATCCCTGGACGCAAGAGCGAGTCAGAGAAGTTCGCGGGGGGGGATGCCAGCTACACCATCGAGGCCATGATGGGCAACAGGTGGGCTCTGCAGTCCGGCACCTCGCATTTCCTGGGTCAGAACTTCGCTAAGGCCTTCGACATCAAATACCTGGACCAGAACAACGAGCTGCAGTACTGCTGGACCACGAGCTGGGGGCTCAGCACCCGCATGGTAGGGGCGGTGATCATGGTTCACGGCGACGATCAGGGTTTGATCCTGCCGCCCAAGCTAGCTCCCACCCAGCTCATCATCATCCCTATCTGGACGAGCGAAGATGAAAAAGAAGAGGTGCTGAAGGCAGTCGAAAACATCACGGCCGCTCTCGGCGAGAAGGTGCGTTATAAAGTGGACGACCGAGAGGAGTACTCACCTGGCTGGAAGTTCAACGAGTGGGAACTGCGAGGTGTGCCTCTGCGCCTGGAGATCGGACCCAGAGACGTGGCCGAGGGGCAAGTCGTCCTGGCCCGGCGGGAGGGGGGCAAGAAGACCGCCGTTCCCCAGGAGGGCCTGGCTCAGCGCCTCGACGACCTTCTCGACGACATCCAACACAGCCTGCTCCACCGGGCCAAAAGCTTCCTCGACGAGAACTCCTTTGAAGTGGATGATTACGAGGAGTTCAAGCGGATCATCGAAGGCGACGGCGGTTTCATCTACGCCTACTGGTGCGGCTCTGGCGAGTGCGAAGCGACCATCAAAGAGGAGACCAAAGCCACCATACGATGCATCCCCTTCGCCCAGAAGGGGGAAGCCGGCCGCTGCATTCTTTGCGGCAAGGAGGCCAGGGAACAGGCCGTCTTTGCAAGGGCCTATTGAGAGCAACGAGTAGATGAGTAATGGGGGATGAGTTTCCTCCGTTCCTCGTTACTCATCACTCCCATCTGAGATGAAGCCAACAAAGATCACCTATCTATCGCTCGTGCTGGTCGTTTTGATCTGGGGCAACTCCTTCGTGGCCATCAAACACGCTGTTCAGTTCCTGGCCCCCATGGAACTGACGGTTTTGAGGTTCATCCCGGTGGCCCTCATCTTCGGCGTCCTGCTCTTGACCACTCGCCGCGTGGCCTTCTGGCAGATGGTCAAGAGAGATTGGCTGGGCCTGGTTCTGTTGGGACTGTCGGGAGCGGTGGCTTATAACCTCGCTCTGAATACGGGAGAGCGTCGCATCCCCGCTGGCACCGCCAGCTTGATCATCTCGCTGAACCCCGCCTTCACCTTCATCCTCTCAGTGGTGTTTTTGAGGGAGCGGCCGACAATCAAGAAGGCGCTGGGTCTCGCCATCGCCTTCCTGGGCTTGTACGTCATTGTGCGCTACGCCAGCCACCAACAGATTGACTTCAGCTATCTCCGCTACGTGTTCATCACCATGCTGGCGCCACTTTGCTGGGCCAGCTATACCATCCTGGGCAAGCCCATGGTGGCCAGATACCCGCCTCTGATGGTGGTCGGTGGGGCCATGATGGCGGCGGTCGTACCTCTGCTGTTCTTCGTCAGGAGCGACCTCATTGCCAAGCTGCCGACTCTGCCGCCTAGCGCCTGGCTCAGCATCGCCTTCCTCTCGTTGGTTTGCACCGTTTTCGCCTTCGTCATCTGGTTCAGGGCACTGCAAAGCATGGAAGCCAGTCGTGCGGCCAGCTTTGTCTATCTGGAGCCTCTGTTCGGCGTGTCTTTCAGCAAGCTGCTCTTGGACGAGCCAATTACCCTGGCTCTCGTGATTGGTGCTGTACTGCTCATTGGTGGTGTCTATCTGGTCAACCGCTAGCTTCTGTTTGCGTAGCTACTCGGCCTACCCTCCCGCAGGTTGCTTTTGGGAGCGGGACCGGCGTCTGAACCTCTGGTCGGAGTCAGTGTTTTCCAAAGATTGGCCGCCGTGGGCGCCAAACGCGCCGCTTCGAGCACCTGGTTCAGCACCTCATCCTCCACCGGGTCGGGCTTGTAGGCCCGCACACTGTACCGCTTTTCGATCAGGTCTGAGAACTCCATGTTTGCCTCCTCTTCACTGGTAGATTGATGATATTGTACAGCATGAGGCCTTACAAGTCAACCACCGTATGATGCCAAGTTCGAAAAGCAAAAGCGGGAGGTGTCTTAGACCTCCCGCTTCGCCCTTAGACCCCTTTTCTGTGAGGCCAAGACCGCACCTGAAAGGATCGGGATTGTTAAGCGGTATAACGGCGGAGCTGAGTCGCGCGGCGGCTCTTGCTCGACACCCGCGGTAACTCTCAAGGCAAGTTGTTTGGACCCTATCGCCTTAGCCGATTTCTCAGATAGCTGATTACGTATAGAATACCCAAAACGAATAAAGCAAGAACACCAATTATGATCATCAAAGTGCCAATAGGCAACCAGACGCTATCAACCACCATCCCTTCTGGTGTTACATGGGAATATTGGTCAGCATAAAGACGCCCAATAACACCTATCACAATCAAGATAATGCTGATGTAAAGAATGTTGCGCTTCATTAGCGATCCTCCTGTTTAGAATCTTATTTTTGGTTACCATGACTTTGCTGCGGGCGACAAGCCCGGTCGGCTGTATGCAGGGTTGGGCGGCCTTGATCCAAGTCTGTCATGAGGCATACCTAGGGCTAAACCCCTGCTGCTTCGGTTGCAAGGTCCTTCCGTGGCCCCGCCACATACGCCAGCGCCGCGCCCACCGCAAACAGGACGATGTTCAGGATAAACGGCAAATCCTTGTTGATTTCCGAAAGCGTTCCGGCAATCCAGCCAAACGGTGACGTGAGCAGGATAATGC
>CAZQDO010000363.1:0-233 GCA_964592085.1 uncultured Anaerolineae bacterium
GCATAAACTGTTCGTTTGGCTGCCGTTTCCACATCGCCTTTCTTAGCGGCGTCAATAGCTTTATAGCTGTTCACGGCTGCCCCTACACCCAAAACACTAGCGGTAGTGCGCCAGTGTTGCACGACAAATCGGTTTCCGAGCTTGAATGCATTTCTCGCAAGACGTGCGCCCGTAGCCATTTTCAACACATAACCGACACCGATTAATACTGTGATCTGACCAATCGCCTCGCC
>CAZQDO010000363.1:243-6246 GCA_964592085.1 uncultured Anaerolineae bacterium
TATTCCAAGAGAGACTAACACACTCTTGGCTCCGGCTTGCTTTGCCGCTGTTCTTAGTTCCTTTTTCTTCTGTCGCAATGGCCCGGTCAATCCGAGAGTTAGCGCATTGGCTAAGCCGATGCCACCTGCTTGAAGAGGAGAATAGTTACTGTTTTTCATCTTTGAAATCTCCTTATTATTATAATTTTGATATATACTTATCTACAGTTGTGCCATATGGCAGGTACCTTTAGGGTAGAGGAGTGAGGTCCTAAACTCAGCAGGAGGCCTGCCAAATGGTACGACAACCAGAACGCGAACAACTGAACCGCTTAACCGTCAAAACCCTCGATCAGGTCTTCATCATGCGAGGCAAAGAACGGCTGGACTGCTCCCATTCGAGGCTGAGGCCCTCACCAGCTTGGTTGCTGTCCCTCACAGATGACAAAACAGCCGAACACGCACTGGGATCGCTCCCAGGCTAGGGGTCGGCTGTCAATCTTTCATGCTACCCTCCTCGGTTGATTGCAATTGTTGCGATGAGGGCTGCGATGGTGTTAGTCTCTAATGTTTGCTGTTAGTGTACCACAGACTGAGATGCTTGTCAAGTTTGAAAGGGCGGTTTCTCTCTGTGCTATTTCAATAGGCACCTCACCGATGGAGGGCTTCTCCCATAGCAGTGCCATCGTCTTTTTCCATGAGCCACAAAGACAAACCAGCTTTAGTCAAGCCTGCCGGAACCTTGTCGCCACGACGGTGGACATAATGCGAGAGCCTCTCTTGTGCAGCCCTCAGCACGGCGTGGACTGCTTCCAAAGGAAGCTCCCTGATTTCACAATCGCCAAAGAAGTTCACTCTCCAGCCATCGCGACTTTCGTACAGAATGGCCCAAAGCTCCTGAGCATCCTGATCGGGAACAGCTATGTAGATCTCCGCCTCGGTACGACACGTCTCCACATTTCCGAGAATCTGTATGAAAAACGGCTCGGACATACTTAGCCTCCTAATGGCCGTGTAATGCCCATAGTCTGGAATGTCCATTGTTGAACACAGCCAACATGATACTATTGTACACCCAACTCCCTTTTTGTCTAATGCACGTCATAAAACACCCCCGCAGACTCGTCGAGCCTGCGGGGGAACGAAAGCTTGGGTTAGTTGCGGGGTTTTGCGGCGGGCTATTCTGTCGCAGCCGCTTGATCTTCCTCCTCCGAAAGGTTCACCGACACGATCAGCAAGCCCAAATCTCGCAGCTTGGCCAACAGGTCATGTAACGCTGCCTGGTCAACGATGGGGCCGGTCAGAGCGGTTTCGTTCTGGTCGGTGTGCGTGACCGTCAGGTCGTCGAACCAATCCGACCAGTGCTGGTCAATCTGCCCCCGACGGGGGATGCGCCTTGCTGAGCCCACTCGCTCAGCAGGGTGGTCTTTCCGAAACCAGCCGGGGCGGAGACGCGGGTGAGCTTGCGGTGAAGTTCCGCTCTTGCCCATTTTCGCAATGCAAGCTGTGACTCTATCGGGTTCTTGTGCCGGTTATGGCATCACTTCAATCTCAGTGGCTCTGTCCTCAATCTGCATGATGGCTGGGATGAAGAAAGAGCCTACCCCCATGATTACCGTGGCTATGCCCCCGATCAGGAACCAGATCTGCACGCCCAGCGCATCGGCGACCGGGCCGGCAATGGCCAGGCCCAGCGGTATCATGGCCGTGGAGCCGCTTGTCCCCAGCGTGAAGACGCGCCCCTGTATCTCTGGCGGGACTGTCACCTGCAGGGTAGCGAACAACGAGCCGTTGGCAATGGGATTCATGAACCCGCCGAAGAACATCGCTCCCACGGCCAGCGCAAAGGCCGTCGCCGGCGTTAGCCCCAACACAGTGACGCCAACACCCATGAACGTCACAGCCATCAGTCCGGTGACAATGCGCCGCTTGAAGCCACCCCACACGCTCAGAGTGATACCACCCAGTATCATGCCAATCCCCCAGGCGGATTCCAGCCAGGCCAGTTGCGGCGCGCCGCCTCCAAAGTGATCGGTGACCATGATGGGCAGCAGCGAGAAGCCGGGGTTGATCAACAGGTTGATGAGCATCGCGATGACGATAATCATCATCAGGCCCGGCCAGTTCCAGACGAAGCGCAAGCCCTCTCGCATATCGGCCAGCACGGAGGGCCTTCCCTCTGCTGCCTCTTTGCGCCGCGGCTGTGGGATGGTGACAAAGAGCAACGGCACGATGGCGAGAACCGCCGTGCCCACGTCAATGGCCAGGATGCCCTGTAGCGGCAGGATGCTGAACAGCAGCGCGCCCAGCGGCGGCGAGATGACGTTGGCTACGCCGTTGAGGGTCTGGTTCAGGCCGGCAATGCGTGAGAGATGCTTCTCCGGCACTATCAGCGTGGTCGAGGCCCGCATCGCCGGCCAGTGGAAGGCCCCACCCGTGGCAGCGATGAACATCAGCAGGTAGACGTGCCATATCTGTACGGCATCCAGGGCGTAGAGCACTGCCAGCACGACTATCGTTAGCGCGACCACACTGTCGGCCACGATCATCACCAGGCGGCGGTTCCAGCGGTCAACCAGGGCACCGGCGATGGGGCCGAGGAAGACCTGCGGCAGGATCGCCACAATCGAGGCGAAAGCCAGTACGGTGGCTGAGCCAGTAGTCTCGGTCAGCCACCAGACCAGCGCGAACTGCACCAGGTGGCTGCCGAGCAATGAGACCGCCTGCCCTGTCCAGATGCTGAAAAAGGGGACTTTCCACTTGCCGTTAGGCTGTTGTTCTTGTTTCATTTGTTGTCCTTCTATTTCCAGCGCGTCAGGATGGTCTCGCGTTGAAATAGCCGGGTGGCGAAATACAGCAGCCCGCTGTCTATGACGATCAAGGCGATGGCGATCCACACGATCAGCGCGTCGCCCAGGGCGACCAAGCCAGATGTTTGGGCCACGAAGAGCGCCAGCAACGGCAGCACGACCAGCGTCGAGAGCTGCTCGGCCACTCGTGGGTCGTTGGTCCTGGAAGAGATCATCACCGCGATACTGACCCCAGCGATGGAGAGCAGCGGCCCAACCCCGAAAATGGCCAGCAGCCACGAGGGAGCCAGCAGCTTGCTGACGATGAGGGGGCTGGCCGTCAGCAGGTGAGTGCCAATGGCGAAGATGACATAACTTAGCCAGGAGGCGGCCAGTGCCGGAATCGTGGCGGCCAGGGCTTTGCCGGCCAAAAGCTCCAGGGTGGTGATGGGGGTTGCCAGCAGTGGTTCCAGCGTGCGGGTGCGTTTCTCGCCCACGATGCTATAGGAGGCGATCATCACTGGAATGACCACGGGCATGGTCAGGAACACGGAGAGGAACTGCGAGACCAGGTAGTATTGGGCACATTCCAGGTCATTCAAACCGGCGCACAATCGTGCAAAGGCGGCGGGCATGTCGCTGAGACCGGCTGTGCTTATGTCCCCCATGGCGCGGGTCACGTAGAGTGCGAACAGAGGCATGGCGGTGAGCACCAACGGCAGGAACGATACCGAGAACAGGACCAGGCGATTCTTGAAAACTTCTGACCACTCTTTGCGAATGATGACCTTGACTTTGTTCATCGTCGGATACCTTTCTGAGCCTGACCTGATTCGTTGTGCATCAATTGCAAATAGACATCCTCCAGCGTGTGCTGCAACTCGCCTACGAATTGGATCTCAGCCCCCAGCTCAACCAGGCTGCGCACGATGGCCGGGTTGTAGGTCTCAGGATCGTCCAGGGTGACCATCAGCTTGGTTTCCACCACTTGTGCCGATTTGACGTAATCCTTCTCTTCGATAGCCTGGGCGAAGCGCTGTTCGGCCCTTCGCAGGTGAAAGACCACCGTGCGTCCGTACAACTGGCGGCGCAGCGCGGCGGGCGTGTCCAGTGCCAGCACGTGAGACTTGAGGACAGCAATGCGGTCGCACAGACGGTCGGCCTCGGCCAGGTTGTGGGTGCAGATGACGATGGCACGCCCCTCGTGCTTGAGGCTGGCGATGAACTCGCGCACCAGCAGGGCGGCTTCGGGATCCAGGCCGCTGGTGGGTTCGTCTAGGAGGAGCACCTTCGGCTCGTGCAGCAGAGCGCGGGCGATGGCCAGTTTCTGGAGCATGCCTTTGGAGAAAGTGCCCACCGCTTCCTGGCGGCGATCCCACAGCCCCAGCATGGTCAGATAGCGTTCTATCTGCTGGTCAATCTGCTCGACCTCGTACAACCTGGCGAAGAAGCTCAGGTTGCGCTCCGCGCTGAGCTGCTCGTACATCCCCGGCGATTCGGTCAGGATGCCGACGTTTTTGCGGATACGCTGATCATCTCTGCCGATGCGGAGGCCAGCCACCTCCGCTTCTCCGCTGGTGGGCCCGATCAGCGAGCTGAGCATGCGGATGGTGGTAGTCTTTCCAGCTCCGTTTGGCCCCAGCAGGCCAAAGACTTCCCCGGCCTTTATCGAAAGCGACAAGTTGTCCACGGCGACCAGGTCGCCGAAATGCTTGGTGAGGTTGTGGGTGCGGATCATCTCCGGTGAACTGTTGACGATCTCAGTCATAACGCCCATTCTCCAATCTGTGGGCCATGATCCAGGCGTTCTGTGATGTCAGGGGGAACTGCGGGATGGCATGATTTTACCACATCTTATCCATTTTGGCAATGCCGCCGCTTGACAAGGGGCAGTGGATTTGATACAATATGGCTGCACAAAGCAAGAATTGTCGAGGGGATAGCGCACGTCGAAAAGGAGCCAGTGGTGGCTTACCAACCTGCCGATCTATCAGCCTACCAGCTCCATGCCCTGAAAAGCGGCGGCAGTTCTGCACGCCTGGCCGACAATTGCTTGCTACGCCAGCCTTAGGCGCTTCACGAGTACCTGAGGCTGGCGTTTTTGGTTTGTCCCGCCGCCGATGGGTGGAGAGGTCGGAACCTTCGGAAAGCTAGACTACTCTGCAATCCGAAATCTGAAATCAAAAAGAGAAGGAACTCCAAAATGAAGACTCGCAAATCTCTACCGTCCATCCTCATCCGGCTGGCGCTGGTGCTGCTGGCAGGGCTGGCGTTGGGGCCGGTGCCGGTGGCCCGCGCCACCATTAACGTTACCAGTACCAACGACAGCGGTGCCGGATCGCTGCGACAGGCCCTCGCCGACGCATCACCGGGCGAAACCATCAATTTCAGTGTGACCGGTACCATTACCTTGACCAGCGGGGAACTAACCATCAGTCAAAATCAGACCATTACCGGACCGGGTGCCGGAAGTCTTACGATAGACGGAAATGACAACAGCCGCATTTTTTACATCAGCGCGGGTACGGTGAACATCTCGGGCTTGACCCTCACCAACGGCAATTCAGTCAATTACGGCGGCGGCATTGAAAACGAAGGGACACTGAAGATCAGCGACTGCGTGATCTCCTATTGCGACGCCAACGGTTTCGGAAACGGATATGGCGGCGCTATCGACAACTACGGGGGCACGGTGAATATAACCACCTGCACCATCTCCGACAATACAGCCGTTACCGAGGGTGGCGGGATCAGGAATGAAAACGGGACGGTTACAATAACTGAAAGCACCATTTCCGGGAACACCTCCGACAACGGCGGTGGAATCGGCAATTACAGCACCACCGGAAGCACTGTTGAAGTGATTCGCAGCACGATTTACAACAACCATGCTACCTCAGGTGGCAACCAGTATGGCGGTGGGATTATTTCTAACGGAGGCACCCTCACCCTCAACAACAGTACTATTTCGGGAAACGATGCAGTCAGCGGCGGCGGCGGGATTATTGACGGTGGAGCGGCCACTATCACTATCAGCCAGTGTACGATTACGGGCAACACCTCCACCAATGGCGGCGGTGGGATCGAACTGGAAAATTCGACAGCCAATATTAAGAATACCATCCTGGCAGGCAACACGGGCGGCAACGGAAACAATTACTATTCGACAGGTGGTACTCTTAGGTTCTGTTGACATTTTCAACGCAGCCAGATGAGAGCACCAACGAAACTCAGA
>CAZQDO010000364.1:0-6243 GCA_964592085.1 uncultured Anaerolineae bacterium
CCCTCCCCCTGCCCCTCCCTGAGAGGGAGGGGTGAACGGCTCCCGTCTTTTGCGGTGCCAGGGCCTTGACCACAGTCTCCGGCCCTACTCCTGCCGCATCTCCCATGGTAATGGCAATAATGGGTCGAGTGTCCATCGTCCTCCTATCCTCAAACCAAAACATGAAACGCGATACACAAACCTCACGTTTTACGTTTCACGCCGCCCCTTGTACTCGAACTGTTTTTCGTAGAGTTGACGCAGGGTTTGAATCGTGTCGGCTTCAGTGGGGCTTTTGTCTTCGCGGACACGGGCGATGCGGGCGAAGCGCAGGGCCAGGCCGGATTTGTACTGGGAGCTCTCCTGGAGCTCATTGAACAGCACCTCGACCACCACCCTCGGCTCGACGAAGACAGTGCCGCCACGGCGGGAACGCTCCAACGCCAGCAGTCGCTGGGTCATCTCCTGGAACTCCTGATCGGTGGGACCCTTGAAGGTCTTGCCCACCTCCAGGTAGTCTCCCGTCCCCTGGTCACGGGCGGCCAGGTGGTAGTTGGACAGCCACCCGTGACGCCGCCCGTAGCCCCAATCGGCGGCGACGATCACCAAATCCAAGCTGAGGACGTGCTTCAGCTTCAGCCAGGCCTTGCCCCGCATCCCCGGCGTGTACTTGCTGGCCAGGTCTTTGGCCATCACCCCCTCGTGCCCGGCCCGATAAGCCTCTTCGGCGAACCCCTCGCCTGCCTCCACCGTCTGAGGGATCAATCGGGGCACCAGGTTGAGACTTCCGGCGATTTCCTCCAGAGCTTGCCAGCGCTTCTCGCAGGCCGTGTCTATCAGGTCACGGCCGTCAATATAGAGGAAGTCAAAGAGGTGAAGCTGGAGAGGGATCTCCCGCACCATGGCCGCCACGTCGTGCACCCGGCGGAAACGGCGCATCAGATGTTGGAAAGGGAGCGGGCGGCCCTGGGCGTCCACGGCAACGGCCTCGCCCTCCACGATGGCCTCGCCAGCTTCCAGCCCCCTCTTGATCTCTTCCACCACGTCCGGCAGGCTGGCAGTCACGTCGGAGAGCTGACGGGAGTAGATTTTGACCTCGTCGCCTCGCTTGTGGATCTGCACCCGCGCCCCATCGAGCTTGTACTCCAGGGCCACCCTGCCCTGATAGCGCTCAAAGGCTTCGGCGAGGTCGTCGGCGGTCTGAGCCAGCATGGGCTTGAGGGGGCGGAAGACGCGCACCGTCGCCTGCTTCAGTGCTGCCTCCCCCTCGGTCAGAGCCACCAGGGCCACCTCGCCCAGGTCGCCCCAGAGCATGTTGGCCCGACGGACCAGCTTGGGCTTGATTCCTGCAGCCTGAGCGATGGCCTCCAACATGATGCCTTCGCCCACCCCGTGGCGCATCTCGGCCAGCACATTCTTGATGACGTACTTGGCCTCAACGGGTGTGGCTCGCAGCAGCAAGCCCTGCAACAGCTCCCCTTTCCTCTTACGCGAACCCCGCCCTGTCGCCGCAACGATCTCTTCGAAGGCTCGATATACATCCAGGATGGTGAGGGGTGGAGGCTGACGCGGCTCAGACCGGGCCCGCTCCAGCAGCAGCCGCACCGCCTCCCCCGTGTCTTCCGCTTCAGCAAAGATGGCTTGGCGATCCGCATCCATAGGACTGGCCAACTCGCCTATCACCTTCATGGCCGCCTTCCAGCTCAGGTTGAGGGCCCGCCCGTCCCATTCGGGGAACACCTGGCCGATAGTCAGGCGCACGCCGGCTGGAATCTCCGACGGGGCCAGCTTCTGCAGGGACTCGGCCAACAGATTGGCGAGCTCCAGGCGGCTGGTCGTTCTCTCCAACTTTTCGCCCAGCCTGGCCAGTTCAGCAAAGGGCGTCTCCCCCACCTATCTCCTCCATTCACGTTTCACGTTTGACGTTTCACGGCCAACCCATGTTACTGGTTCAGCCGCCGCTCAATCTCCTCTAAGAACTCCGTCGCGTCACAGTCAATCACCTGGACGTTCTTCTGCTCCCAGTATCTCACGTCCAGCTCGCGAGGACGAAGCTGCACAGCGTAGGCCCGGCGCTTGTGGCGGCCAAGATGGCGCACCACTTCGTGGTAGAGCCGCTTGAAGTCCTCGTCGGCCAGGCCAAAGCCCACGAAGAGGAGGGTCCTGGTGGCGAAGTAGGCGCCGACCACCTTGGCGATCTCAGGCAGGCGATAGAAGACGTCGTAATAATCGTCGCCGGTGATGACGATGGTGTCCTTCTGCTCGATGGAGCCGTGCAGCTTGATGAGGAGCACTTTCTCTTCATCGGCGAAGGCGATGTCGGCGTCCCGGACCGCTTTGACGAAGGGCTTGCGAGCCTGGCGCAGGGCCTCCTCCAACAGGTTGTCCCAGTTGGTGGTGATGACCTTGTTGAAGGACAGGGCGGCGATGAGCTGGTGAGTGCGCAGGGGCGAGTATTTTGGATCGTCAATGCGGTTGATCACGTACTGGATGAGACTCTGGTAACCCAACCGCAACTCGTAAGCCTGGGCCACCTCAGGCAGCCCCATCCCACCCACATCCCCCAACCCCGCCCGCTCGGCCAGCTCCTGGGTCAACTGCCAGCCGCTGGGCAGCCCGCCTGGCCCCATAGAGATGCCCGCCCCGCAGAACAGGACCACGTTGCCCTTTTGGATTTGCTCGATCAGTTCGGTTGGAATCTGCATGGTAAAGCCACTCCCCTCCATTCGCACCATTACTCAACGAGCAAACAACTTTCGTCAGCAGCGATTATGGCCTCAAAGTTAGTACGAGCATCGGTTTGAGCGACTCCACGGGGCTCAACACTAATGTCCACATCCTTAAGATATCCGGCCACCTTTTCGGCCAGTTCAGTAGCCAGTTCATCGCTTGGATTATATAGCAGCACTACGTCAAAGTTGTAGTAGCCGACTCTAGCCAAGAGATCTTTGGCCAAATCCAGGTCGTATGCCGATTCCGCCGGACCAGCCAAAGTCTCTCTTGAGTCGAAATCCACCAACACTACTTTGCCTATTTCCTCTTGAAGCACGGCCCAGTTGATAGCCAATCCCATGGCCGCTTGCACCGAAGTATCATTGAAAGGCCCACCACCAATTAAGAGGGAAAATGTTCCTGTGGATAGCACGGTTATAGCCAGGCTCTTTTTGTTGGATAGCTGACCGACTATATCGAGAGCTTGGACATAGATGGTGCATTCGCCTTTCTTGCCTTTCCATTTCGGAGTCAAGTCCAGTTCACACGACGTTTTTCCGTCACAACTGATCTCATCACCTTCGTCCGGGCTATCATCACTCCCCCACCAAATGGATTGCACGCCGAAATCGTCACTGGCAGTCACCCTTATCCTAAAATCAGCTCCTTGATAGATAGTTTCCGGCTCTATGGATATCGCCCCCACTACCGGCGGCCCGTCGACGGTGATTGTTATGACGTTAGTCCACCCATCGGGTGGTACATCAAGCCACTCGGAGCCATCCTGTTTGTGGTAGTATGGCCTGAAGACGTATTGACCAGGGATGTCGAGTTCCCTGTTATGCTCATAGTACCCCTTATCTCCAGGGTCTAGTGAGAAGTCGCCTATCATGTAGAAATCCCGTACGATATTACCAGGGCCTCTGCCCATGACACCGAACTTCCTGGGATTGAATGTTTGCCCCCCGTAGTTTTTCACATTAAAAGTTGCAGTGATTGTCTCTCCAACACGTGGTGTGTGCTTGGAGATCCAGAGGTCAGAGGTCAAACGCACATCCGCTGGCAAAGTTGGCGGTATTGTCGGAGTGGACGTCGGAGTGGGTGTCGGCGTTTGAGTCGGTGTAGACGTGATTGTGGGGGTTGATGTGGGTGTCAAGGTTGCGATAACTGTCTGGATAGACTCCAAGGTTGCGCTCTCTCGTCGTCTACTCACCCAGTCCTCTATAGGCCATGAGGCCGCAGTATCCGGAGCGTTCGGCGGCTGGTAAGGCTTCACCAAAGTCGCCTGACCAGATCGGAGAACTACCTTCTTATCTTGAGCCTCCACTTCTGCCCCGCCACCCAACACTACTACCCGTGTAACCCCATTGTCCTCCACATAGACCTGACACGGTCTGGATTCAGCTCGAATCGTCGCCCAGTCGGTCTCAATAGTCACGTCCAACTGCTGCCCCACCTGGCGTTGCAACTGCTGAAGCACTGCCCCCGAGACGAGATGAAGCTTCACAGTGGAAGGAGCATCAGGCTCAGGCACTGCCTTTACCTGCAACATTGTACTGGGGAGGATTTCCACCCGCAAGGAGTCGGCGACGGTCAGAATACCTAGACCGTTGTCACCGGTAGTAATCTCATTGCCAGCATCCACTGACATATGCTGGTCAACAAGCGTCGCTACGATAAGCTCATCCGGCTTTTGCAACTGTACCTGGCTACGCTCGACTAGAAGCTTGGCCCCAAGATCAGGAGTGGGGGTCGGCGTAGCTGTTGAACAGGCCACCGCAACGAAAGCCAACAACACCAGACAAATAACCTGCACCATTCGTTTGACAGCCATGATCTTCCTCCTTTCACTTTCAGGCGACCACCTTACGTTGCGAATGGGGATCGCGTGGACAGCGACGGCCCTCAATGACCACCGCCGCTCGATCAGCAAACCGCTTCCATCATGGTACAAAAGACTGCCTTCGCACCGATTCATCATCGAAAGAACCACCACCAGTAGAGAGCGAAGTCTCCTCTGCTGATGGCAATACGGTAATGGCTGCGCTCCCTACGCTGGACAACTGACCGGTCGTATCGCGGGCTTGAGCGTAGACGGTGAATTGGCCAGCCTTGCCCGTCCACTTCAGAGTCCAGTTTAGCTCACACCAGGTCATCCCACCACAGTCGGCCTCATCGCCAGTGTCAAAGTACGCATCCGCCGCGCCCTCAATCCGCCACCTGATGGACTGCACACCGACGTCGTCGCTGGCGGTCAATCTGATCCTGAACTCATCCCCCCGATGGATGGTCGTCGGCTCCACGTATACCCCCTCCACCACCGGCGGCTTGTCCTGCACGACGGTGCTAGATACATAGCTAACGCCACCGTCGAGCCAGGTTATGTCGAGCCACGTGGTGCCATCCGGACTGTGGTGCGGCGTGAACCAGTATTCCCCAGGTTCCGAGAAGGCTCTGTTATGTAGATAAGTGTACTCACCCCCCGGAGCCAATGAGAAGTTCTCTATCATGAAGAAGTCCTGTATGGAACCATCGGGGCCCCGTCCCTTGACGCCGAAGTACCTGGCGGTGAAGGTTTGCTCTCCATAATTGCGCACCTTGAAAGTCGCATCCACGCTCTCTCCGACCAACGGGCTGAGGTTGGTGATCTGCAAGTCGGAGGTCAGACGGACGTCGGCTGGCCTCGGGGTGGGTGTCGCTGTTGGAGTGGATGTCGGAGTGCGGGTCGGCGTACTCGTAGAGGTTGGTGTCACTGTAGAAGGGAAGATAACCGGCTGGATAGAGCCCACTTCCTCCGGCTGGCGTGCCGCACTCACCCAATCATCCACCGCCGACATTTCTACATCACCGGGAAGACGGGGCATCTCACGGGGTTTCACATAGGTCGCCTGGCCAGCCTGGATGATCACCGCTCGCTGTTGAGCCTCCACCCTCGCCGCTCCCTCGTACACAACCACCGATGTCACCCCGTCTTCGTCCACCGAGATCAGATACTCCGTGGATACGCTGGTGATCGTCGCCCAATCGGTCTCGATGACGACCACGACACGCTCCCCTGCTCGCTCCTGCAACTCCTGAAGCGTCGTGCCCAGGGCGAGGTAAAGCTTCACGATGGGAGAAGCATCGGGGTCAGGCGCCGCCTTCACCTGCAATCCTGTTTCGACAAAAATCTCCACCCTCAAGAAGTCAGGGAAGGTCAAGATGCCCAGGCCATTTTCGTCGGTGTTGATCTCATCGCCCGTACCCACTGGCTCATGCTGGCTGAGGGGCACCTCCCTGGCCGCCTCGCCCGGATGGCGGCACTGTACCAGGTAGCGCTCGGCCAGGAGTTTGGCCGGGCGGTCAGGCGTGGGAGTCGGTGTGCTCGTCGCCGGTATGGGAGTGGGCGTGTCTGTCGCCGCTGTAGGAGTTGGTGTACTCGTCGTCGGTGTTGGAGTCGGCGTATTCACCGTCGGTGTGGCGGTGCTCGTCGCCGGCGTTGGTGTAGCTACCGTCGGTGTTAGCGTGGCCACCGTCGGCGTTGGTGTAGCCACCGTCGGTGCGGGGGTGTCT
>CAZQDO010000365.1:0-6237 GCA_964592085.1 uncultured Anaerolineae bacterium
GTCTCGAGAAACTACGAATGTCCCTGGAGGGAACAGTCACCACGCTGGTATCCGCTATTGAGATGAGGGATCCCTACACGGCCGGCCATCAACAGCGGACAGCTAAGCTGGCCTGTGCTATTGCCCAGGAAATGCACCTTCCCGAAGATCAGATCGAGGGGCTCCGTATGGCCGGGTTGGTTCATGATCTTGGCAAGATCAGTATACCCGCTGAAATCCTCAGCAAGCCGGGTCGGCTAAGTGACATTGAAAAGGGCTTGATTCAAGCTCACCCTCAAGTTAGTTACAACATATTGAGGTCGGTAGAGTTCCCATGGCCGGTGGCCGAGATCATATTACAGCATCACGAGAGGATGGACGGTTCTGGTTATCCTCAAGGACTGTCGGGTGACGACATCCTCCTGGAAGCGCGAATCCTGGCTGTGGCTGATGTCGTTGAGGCCATGTCCTCTCACCGACCCTATCGTCAGGCTCTCGGCGTAGACAGGGCCCTGGAGGAAATCTCTCAGAAGAGAGATGTCTTATATGACCCTGAAGTAGTTGACGCTTGCCTGAGGCTCTTTGCCGGGGAGAGGTTTGCGTTCGATTAACAATGATTTGACAGATTGATTTGACCAGAACGCAAAAGCTCAGGAAACCTCCTGAGCTTTTCGCATTCATAGGGCTCTGGTGCCCCGGGCGGGACTCGAACCCGCATGCCCAAAAGGGCACAGGTCCTCAACCTGCCGCGTATGCCTATTCCGCCACCGGGGCATTGCACTAAAATTATACCTTCTATTTCTTCACTTGTCAACTTCCGCAAAGTATCGTACAATATGGGAGTTACGGCATCGTGCAAATCCCGAAGGGTTGGTTTATGAGGATCTACAGGTTGGAAACCTGTAGTTGTATCAGAGCCACTCCTGGGAAAGGATGTCTACTACAAACTACACCTTTTCAAGGTGTAGTGTCCGCTGACCGACCAACAGCGTTTTGACCGATGTCCAGCACATACCGAGGCAGAAAGGAAGGCCGTCCCGATGGCAAATCGGAACACATTGCGTACCATGGAGGCTACTGCCGTTTGGCTCTTTTTCCTTCAGGCCGTGCGGGTGCTGTTTTCTGTCCTCTTCGGCATCATCTACGACGCGATTTTCGCCGGCCCGATGAGCCTGACGATGATCGTCAGCGTGTTGCTGGTGCTGCTGGCTTTTCTGGCTCCGCTTCTCACTCCCCGCGGTAAACGTCGGATTCAGCTCGCTCTCCTCATCACATCTCTCCTCGTCTTCCTGAGCCGGATACCGCTGACCACGAACCATCCTGACCTCAGGCTCTACAGCTCTCTGTTGATTGTGGCCGGCGGCGGACTCTATGTGACTGCGTTGCTCAGGGAAGGGGTCGTTGCCTTTCCCGGAGTGTTCATAGCGACTCTGGCAGGGGATCAGCTCTTCCGAGCTCTTGGAAACACTTTTGACATCACTCTTCGCGATGGCTGGCTGCCCTATCAAATAGTCATATCCCTGGCTCTGGTTGTCCTCTCAGGAATCGTCTTCTCTCGTCCTCCGCGTGAATCAGGGGCAACTCCTGAGCAAGGGCTTGGCTTTTTGGGAGGGCTGGCTATTGGGGCCTTCTTATTTGGGGAGACGTCTCTGCTCGCTTTCCCCAACGCAATGTCCCGCTGGAGTATGGTAAGCTATTCCGTTCTAGCTCCCGCTCTCATGCTCGTCACCTTGCTTCCCCTCTTGCCCGGCACCAAGGGACTGCTGCGTCGCTTGTTGCCGAAGCGGGTCTGGGGAGTGCTATTGAGCTTTCTCACTTGCCTTTGTCTGGCGGCGGGTTATTTGCTACAGGGCTTCGTGGCGGGAGTTGCCCTTCTTCTGGCGCAGTTGTTGGTTCTGCTGGCCTTACCCTCTGCTCCACTCAGTGATGGTCAGGGCAAGAGGGATCGTCTCGGTCTCCACCTCGCCCTGGGGCTGCTCCTCTTCCTGCTGATCAACTTCGCCTTCGCTTTTGCCTTCACTTATGCCTATACCCTGGAGCTCTTCCGTGGAGCGGGCTTGCCCATCGTTCTCATGGCCGGCCTTCTGGCGACGCTGCCAGCCGCCAGACGCAAGCCATCCCCGGCAGAAGAAACACCTGTTCGACGGCGGGGATGGTCAGCGGCAGGGATCGTCGGCATCGCGGCGTTGGTCATCCTGATCGCGATCCTTGCCAGGCCACCGGCGTTGCGCTTGAAAGAGGCGGGACCGAATGTGCGTGTCGGCACCTATAACATCCACTACGGTTACAACACCCCCTGGCAGTTCCAACTGGAAGAAATGGCCCGGACCATCGAAGAGAGCGGGGCCGACATCGTGGCCCTCCAGGAGGTGGATGCCTGTCGCATCACCAGCTATGGGGTTGACGATGCCCTTTGGCTGGGCCGACGCCTGGGGATGGAAGCCATCTATCAGCCCACGATGGAGCATCTGACGGGCATTGCTTTGCTCTCCCGTTTTCCCGTGCGCCAGGTGGAGGGGAAGCTGTTGACCAGCCGTCTGGAGCAGACGGCCATCGTCCGAGCCCAGGTCGAGGTGGGTGACGACGTTCTTGATGCCTATGGTATCTGGCTTGGCCTTGAGCCGGAGGAGAGGGCTGTGCAGCTTGGTGAGGCTCTCGATTTCATCAGGACAGGTCCAGCCGTTCTCGGTGGCGATTTCAACGCCACGCCCGACTCGCCCATCTATCGCCAGTTGGTGGAGGCGGGGTTCACGGACGGCGCCGTTACTTTTGATCCCTCCCCCTCCTCTCCTTCCGAAATACCTGGAGAACGCATTGACTTCGTTTGGATTCGCGGTCTCAGACCAGTGGATGCGAAGGTGCTGGATTCCACCGCTTCCGATCACCGCATGGTGGTGGTTGAAACTCTTTTGGAGTAGGCAGGGCGCAACTTGTGGGGGGTGATGGTGTTAAACTTCGTTGAGGGGCAACGAGTAAGAAGGGAGGTTGCGTCATCATGAAAATCGTACTGGATGCCATGGGGGGTGACTACGCCCCGCCGGTCGCCGTGGAGGGGGGAGTGTGGGCAGCACGGGAGTACGGGGTTGAGGTGATCTTGGTCGGCCGTGAGGAGGATGTGCGACAGGAGTTGGCCAGGCACGACACGTCTGGCCTCAGCCTGCCCATCGTCCACGCCAGCCAGGTCATAGAGATGGAGGAGCACCCTGCGGCGGCAGTCAAGGCCAAAAAGGACTCCTCGATGGTGGTCGGTATGGATATGGTGAAGCGGGGTGAGGTAGAGGCTTTCGTCACTATGGGCCACTCCGGCGGTGCGCTGGCCACAGCTCTTTTCCGCCTGGGCCGCATCCGGGGCATCAAGCGTCCGGCTCTCTCCACTATCTACCCCACCGAAAGCGGTTTCTGTGTCCTGCTGGACGTGGGAGCAAATACTGAGTGCAAGCCTCTATATCTGCTCCAGTTCGCCTACATGGGCGTGGCCTACGCCGAGAGGGTGCTGGGAATCGCTCATCCTCGGGTGGGCATCGTCTCCAACGGTGAGGAGGAGACCAAAGGCAGCATTCTGGTGCAGGAGGCCCACCAACTGCTCAAGGACAGCGGCCTCAACTTCATCGGCAACGTAGAGGGCAAGGACATCCCGGCGGGAATGGCCGACGTGGTAGTTACCGATGGCTTCACTGGCAACGTGATCGCCAAGCTCTCTGAAGGACTGGCAGCATCGCTTCTGGGCATCCTCAAGGATGAAATCAAGAAGAGGCCCCTCGCCACGGTGGGCGCGCTGCTCGCCAAGCCCGCCTTCGAGCAGGTCAGGAAGCGCCTGGACTACGCTGAGTTCGGCGGCGCGCCGCTGCTGGGGGTGGATGGGGTGGTGATCGTCGGCCACGGGCGCTCCAACGCCAAAGCCGTCAAGAACGCTGTGCGGGTGGCTAAGCAGGCAGTGGAGGGAGAGATGCTTGCCGCTATCAGAGAGGGAATTATGATATAAGCTCCAAGGCTCGTCCCCGGGCCGTCAAAGCCGCGCCTGGGGACGGGCGCTAGAGCCTTACATTAGGAGGGTTTAATATGCCAAGAGAACGCAGTGTTAAAGAGAGGGTTGTCGTCACCGGTCTTGGGGCCGTCACTCCTCTAGGATTGAGTGTCGAGGAGACCTGGCAGGGGCTCCTCGCCGGTCGAAGCGGCATAGCCCGCATCACCCATTTCGATGCCAGTGCCTATCCCACCCAGATTCTCGGCCTGGTGAAGGGGTTCCAGGCACGAGACTTTATGGACCGCAAAGAGGCGCGGCGCATGGCGCTCTTCAGCCAGTTTGCCGTGGCCGCAACCAGGATGGCCTTGGATGATGCGGGCCTCGTGATTAGCGATGAGAACACCGAGGAGGTAGGTGTGCTTCTGGGCAACGCCATCGGAGGCATAGATGAGACAGAAAAAGCCTGTCGAGTCTTGCTGGAGCGTGGTGGCATGCGTATTTCGCCCTTCTTCATCGTGATGACGACTCCCAATATGGCGGCCTTTCAGGTGGCCTACACCTATGGCATCAAGGGTTACAGTTCCACCATTGCCACTGCCTGTGCTGCCGGCACGCAGGCCATCGGCGAGGCGGCGGAGGTCATCCGTCGAGGAAAGGCTAAGGTCATGGTGGCCGGTGGGACCGAGGGCGGCATCTGCGAGCTGGCCCTGGCAGTCTTTTGTGTGGGTCGTGCCTATTCCACCCGAAACGACGAGCCAGAGCGGGCCAGTCGTCCCTTCGACAAGGATCGCGATGGCTTCGTCGGCGGCGAGGGGAGCGGCATCCTGATCCTGGAGAGCCTGGAGCACGCTTTAGAGCGAGGGGCTCGCATCTACGCCGAGGTGTTGGGCTACGGTGCCTCCAACGACGCTTATCATCTCATCGCGCCCGACCCCGAAGGGTTGGGGGCAGCTCGGGCCATGCGCTGGGCGCTGAAAGACGCAGGGGTGGATCCCAGTGAGGTGGACTACATCAACGCCCATGGCACCGGCACTCCCTTGGGCGACGTTTCAGAGACCCTGGCCATCAAGAAAGTCTTCGGCGACCACGCCTATCGCGTACCCATCAGCTCCTCCAAGTCCATGATCGGCCACCTGTGGGGAGCTGCGGGAGCGGTGGAGTCCACTGTCTGCATCCTCACCATCCGGGACAACATCATCCATCCCACCATCAACCTGGAGACCCCCGACCCTGATTGCGACCTGGACTATGTCCCCAACGTGCCACGAAAGGCTCAAGTGGACGTCGCTATCTGCAACTCCTTTGGCCTGGGGGGGCAAAATGCGTGCGCGGTCTTTGGCAGGTACACGGGCTATAAATAACGAGACTAAGAAACCAGGTTTTTGGACAGGGACTTGACTCCTTTGCATTGAAGAAGGCTCCAAAAGTGACAAGCGAGCCATTCAGACAAGGGGAAAAACCTGGTTTCTTCACCAGACCAGAAAGGAAGAAAATGCAAGTTATCACCAACGAGAAATTGATCAAGAACAGAGCGAGATTGGGACGTGGGGCTAGCTTTGCGGGATTGGCCGTGTTGATCCTGGGGCTGGCTGCCTCTCTTTCCCCCCAATGGTTGCTAACATCTACCCAGTGGTTGCTCGTATCGTTTGGCTGCCTCTTCGTGGGCTTTGTGCTCTCCCAGGTCGGCCTGTATCATGCGAACCGCTGGGTCAGGGAGCCACGGCCCGATCAGACATTGGTCAAGGTTCTGAAGGGCTTCGATGATCGTTATCATCTCTACAACTACGTCCTCAAGGCCCCTCATGTCCTGCTGGCTCCCTTTGGCCTCTGCGTGATCAGTCCCAGGAATCAAGGGGGCAAGGTTCGCTGTGAGGGCGAGAAATGGCGCCACGAGGCCGGCTGGGGGCGAGTGATATGGCGCTTCTTTGGGCAAGAGGGACTGGGCAACCCATCCAGAGAGGTGCGGGCCGAGGTCGAAAAGCTCCGCCGCTTTCTGACTCAGCGACTTCCTGATGATGCTGTGCCTATTGAGGGAGTGGTCGTGTTCACTAATCCCCAGGTGGATCTTGAGACGGAGAACCCCACTGTTCCGGTGTTGGATGGCAAACAGTTCAAATCTTTTCTGCGGGACCTGAGCAAAGAGAGACCCATATCCGGCAGCCAGCGAAGGCAGTTGGCCGAGCTCCTGACCGGAGAGGGGAACAACGGACTATAGGATTCAACGGACTTAGGGTTTGACGGACATCGGAGGGCATCTTGCTTTTGCCAGGAGGTTGGCTGCTGGGGCTATGCGT
>CAZQDO010000366.1:0-6235 GCA_964592085.1 uncultured Anaerolineae bacterium
TCTACACCCACGCCGGCCTCCTGCTTGGGAGATCTTAATGGTGATGGGTGGGTCAACACCGCTGACACGAGCATCCTGATCTCGCAGTGGGGAGAATGTGAGGGGTGTTCAGCCGATCTCGATGGCAATGGATGGGTGAACACGTCTGACTTAAGTATCCTCATCTCACAGTGGGGAGAGTGCCCTTAATCTCCCAGCCCTTGCGGGAGATATGAATTTGGGGTTGCCCTGGTTGGTAACACCAACCAGCCGATGAGAGCAGTCTACATTTGCTTTGATCCTGAACAACGCTAGTTTGTGTTCACTCAAGTCAAGCCGAAGACCCAAGTCGTGAATACACCCAATTGACATTCGACCAACGACATTTAATATGGTGATGAGGAGATAGAGTCGCCTATCTCTACTACGAGGATGTATCTCGATCCAACTGGGTCTGATAGTCCTTGATCAAGGGGTCTCTCCTGTACGGTCACCCAACCATCTGACCACTCGACTGAGGACTACCCGACCACCCGACCAAACGGAGGGAGGATAGCGATGAAAAGGTTAACGGCTACTCTTTACAGATCATGTAACGCGCTAATGATTGGTGTGCTGCTCCTGGGCGTCTTGCCCCCTGCCCAGACCGGGGGGTATCCCAGATCCGAGCCGCCGATAGCTCATGCCCAGGAAGAGGCAACCACACCCTCAGAGGAAGTGATGGCCCTGCCAGATGAGCCTGATGCCCCGGCGGATGGGCCGTCTGGTCAGCTCCCGGTGGCTAAGGCGGAGCCGGGGGTGGTGGAGTCAAGCGACCTCATCACTTACACCGTGGCCCTGGCCAACGCGACGGGAGCGGTGGATGAGTCTAACCTCTCGGTGGACACGGCATCTGGCGGGCTCCTGGCAACCGAGACAGCGGAGCCAGAGGTGGCCAACCCAGGCGACCTGATCACCTACACCATCACCTTGACCAACACGACGAGAGCGGCGATGGAGGGGTTGGTGGTCAGCGATCCCCTGGCCGACGGGTTGACCTATGTGCCCCACAGCGCCGAGGGCGGTGAATATGACCCTCGCACCCACACCCTCACCTGGGAGGTGCGGGAGCTGGCGGCGGGCGCATCCCTGTCCCTCAGCTTCCAGGCCCGGGTGCGTGGCGACGCCCTGGACGAGCTGGTGGTCAACCGGGCCGAGGTGAGGGGTGGGGGACTGGCTGATCCTGTCCAGGCTAAGGCGACGGCGGCGGCGGCGAGCCAGGCCATCATCACCCCCCAGGGGGGGACGCTGGTCTCCCGCAGCGGGCGGGTGCGCGTGGAGTTCCCTGCCGGTGCGGTGCGCGACTCCGTCAGGGCGACCTACCGCTTGCTGGAGGCTCGCCAGGTGCCGGCCAGCCAGACCGGTCTGGCGTTGCGGCTCAACCTGACGACGCAAGTGGCGAGCGACGAGATCACAACGCCCTCCGTCACCCAGTTCGAGAAGCCCGTGCGGTTGACGGTGGACATGACGGGGCTGGTGGACGAGGCGGCGCTGGGGGAATACCAGCGGCTCTTCGTGGGCTACCTGGACGAGGTCACGGGCCGCTGGGTGCACTTGCCGCTGGTAGACCAGCAAGCGGGCCCCGTGCTGACGGTGGAGGTGGATCACTTCAGCACTTTCGTGGCTGGAACGGATGGGGAGATGGAGTTGGGCTGGCTTCCCAGGTTCAATGATGCCCAGGTGTCTCTCTTCAACGGTGCATTCACGTACAACTACCCCCTTGAAATCCCACCCGGCCGAGGTGGCTTGCAGCCGAGCTTAAACCTTTCCTATAGCAGCCGACGGATAGACGGCATCTTGGCCTGGACTCAGTCCGATTGGGTCGGCATGGGCTGGAATATTGACGCTGTAGAGATCGTGCGACAGGGCCTGCACCGCTGCTGGGACGACGACTGGATTTGCTACGACGACAAGTTTGTGCTGGTGTTGAATGGGACGGCATACGAGCTGAAACCAGAGGTTCAGGGTCAGGACTACGGCCGCTACCGTACGGAAGATGAGAGCTTCCTGTACATCGACCGGCGGAATGCGGCCGGCGGCAACGGTAGTTCTTATCCTAACACCACCAGCGAGTATTGGATCGTGAGGACGAAGGATGGCACCGAATACCAACTGGGTTACACGGGGGACTCGGAGCAAGTCTTTGGGCCCTACGCCAAGGTTAACGGCAACCCGGCCTTCGGCTATGTGGGCATCCACGACACCCTGGCCGGCTTCCGCTGGCGGGTAGATCGGGTGAAAGACCCGCAGGGCAATGAGATTGTCTACACCTACGAAGAGGATACCTACGCAGAGGAGGGAGAATCCTTTAACAGGCAAGTGGTCTGCCAGGGGACGCCGGATGACAACTCGGAGCGGGCCAGTTACTTGAAGTTCATTGAGTATAACCACCGGGACGATGGCACGCCGGCAGTCAGGATCGAATTCGAGACGGGCAGGCGAGGTCAAGACGATGATGTGATTGAAGTATGGGGGATGTCCGGGGTAGTGTTCTGGCAGTTGTACTATCTCGAGAGCATCCTGGTTCAGGTGAAAGAGTCTACCAGCGACGACTTCGTCACGGTGCGGAGATACCACTTCACCTACGATACCTTCTACCCTGCCGAAGGTAGTCTCAAACCGATGCGAATTCTGAAAAATGTCGAAGTTCAGGCTCCCCAGGGGACCGAGTGGGTGGCGCTGCCACCTCTCACTCTCGATTATGACCGCTACCGGAACAAGGGCTTTGACCTGGGTTCTTCATCGGAGTGGGATAGGGAGCAGTTCTACTACCCTCGACTGGCTCGTATTGATAATGGGTACGGCGGCGTCATCACGGCCACGTATGAGACCCCTGACACAGGCTGGTGGCATGCCTTCAACTACCGGGTGTCCTGCCAGTGGACGAAAGACCAAGGCACCTTGGTGAGCCAGGTGGATTACGCCTATCCGGAAAGCATCTACGACCGCTGTTATGAAGACGACGACAATGGGACATGCAAAGATCCCAACCTCTTCGTTGACGAAGTCGTCACCAATACGGGGGGCGCGTTGGTTGGTTACAAGTGGAGCACCGAGACCATCAAAGACGGAAATGCGTCCACAGTGGCCATCATTGAGCACGACTTCTGGCTGAAGACGGGGAAGCAAAGCCCTACCTTTGCCTTGGGGCGGGAGATCGAAGCGCGCTACAAAGCCCCTGGCGGTACCACTCTGCGGACAGAGCAGCACAACTATGTAGACGACACTACCGACCTGCCCAGCGAGGTGTACTTTGTCTACCTGCAGCAAACCATTGGGGCCATGTGTGAGAGTGGGGGAGCGTGCCAATCGCGGAAAACCACCTATCACTATGACCGATCTGGCCAGGATGACACCCAGTACGGCAACCTGACCATGCAGCGCGAGTACGCCGACGCCGAGGACAGCAATCCATACCGCACCTATCGCTGGTGGTACTACCCCAATGAGACGGACCACATCGTGGACCGGGTGGCCTCGGTCGGCGTTTACGTGGGCGGGGGTTGGGAGGACATGGCGTCTGCCACCTGGTATTTCTACGACGGCAACACCTTCCATGCAGAGAGCCCGGGCAGCGACGGGGAGTTGACCCGGGTGGCACGACTGGAAGCCGTTGAGCCTGAGGAGGTGCCTGGGGATCCTGATTGGCAGACCTGCGAGCACTTCTATCGCACCAGCGAGGTGGCGTATGGCTACGACGACTATGGCAACATCACTGAGACCATCGCCTACGCTGGTGAGGGCTACATGTGCCAGTACTACGACACCCAAGAGGAGAAGTGGAAAGAGCTGCCCCGGGGGCCGGGACAAGAGCCCACCCAGCCGCAGACTACGACGACATCCTACGACAGCACCTACCCCCTGTTCCCAGTAACGGTGACCAACGCCAAGGGGTATACCAGCACCACCGAGTACTACGGCGTCAACGCCACCGACCCGCCAATGGGTGGAGGCTTGCCGGGCCAGGTATGGCGGACGTGGGATGCTAACGGCGAGGCTACGGCGACGCGGTACACCTACGATGCCTTTGGGCGGCTAAAGAAGATTGTGCGGCCAGGGGATAATCTGGATTACCCCACCGAAGAATATTACTACTACGATGGGGGAGACCAGCCTCGCACGGATCGTTGGCCGCTGTTGGTCACGCGCCTCGTGCGGGGCACAGCGGGTCTGGACTGGTGGTCGGGGGGGGGCTGGGCGATTGGCAGCGAATGTTCTACGATGGTCTGGGGCGACTGGTTCAGGTGCAGACTCCTCACCAGGATTGGGCCGGTGGCAACCCGGGGGAGCATGACGTGGTGCGCTTCATCACCTACAACGAGCGAGGGCTGAAGGCCAGTGAGTCGGTGGACTACGAGAAGGATGCCTACGTCTACAACGGTAACTGCAACGGAACGCAGACAATATGCAACCCCCATGAGCCGCCAAACCTGAGCAAACCCCAGGCCCACTACACCTACGATGCCCTAGGTCGGACCACGACCATCACCTACACGGACGACACCACCCTCACTACCTGGTACAAGGGCTGGCAGCAGGCGGTGATAGACGCCAAGGGCCACATGACAGTGTATCGGGAGGACGCCTTCGGCCGGCTGACGGCAGTGAAGGAGTTCACCGGCACTCACAGCAGCCCCATCTGGGCCGATCAGCACTTGCAGCTCTACGCCACCACGACCTACGCCTACGACGTGTTGGGCAACCTGACCACAGTGACCGACACGCTGGGCTACACCACCACCATACAGTACGACATGCTGGGCCGCAAGACCCAGATGACGGACCCCGACATGGGGACGTGGAGCTACGGCTACGACGCAGCGGGCAACCTGACACGCCAGACGGACGCCCGGGGGCAGACCCTCTGCCTCTACTACGACGACCTGAACCGTCTCCAGGGCAAGACCTATCGCACGGACACCAACTGCCCTTCAGACCCTGGCAGTGGCTACGCTGTGGCCTACGTCTACGACAACTATTTTGGGGACGCGGGCGGCAACAATAGCTGGGGGCGGCTGCGGGCCACGTGGGTAGGGAGCGAGTTATCCAACGGGCACGCATACCAGTACGATGAGCGAGGCCGGCTGATCAAAGAAACGCAGACAGTGAACAACGTGGGCTATGAGACGCAGTACACCTACCGCGCCGACGACCAGGTGCACACCATGATCTACCCAGGCGGCGAAGTGATCACCACCACCTACAACGCCATGGGGTTGCCGCAGACGTTGACCAGCTCGCTGGGGGACACCTACGTGACCGATGCCACCTATACCCCCGAGGGTCGGCTGGATTTACTGAGCCTGGGGAGTAATCTTCTGCAGATCGACCTCGGCTACTACCTTTGGGACACGGTCAACGGCCGGGGTCGGTTGGATTACATCCAATCAAGGAAGGTAGGCCAGCCAACACTATTGCAGAACTTGGACTACGAGTACGACGCGGTAGGGAACGTGACGCAGATCACCGATGGAGGTGTGGCAACGGACTTCAGCTACGATCCACTGGACCGGCTGCTGGGTGCCAGCGGGGCCTACACCGAGAGCTACAGCTACAACGAGATTGGCAATCTGATGAGTAAAGGTGTGATGGAGTACGAATACAACGGCAGCGAGCACGCCCACGCACAGCCCCACGCCGTGACATCGGCTGGCGGCAACAGCTACAGCTACGACCCCAACGGCAACATGACCAGCCGTGGCACCAGCCAAACCCTCACCTACGACGCCGAGAATCGGCTCAACTCCGTGACCCAGAGCAGCCAGACAACCACCTTCACCTACGACGCCGATGGGCAGCGGGTTGTGCGGGACACAGTGACCGACACCATCGTCTACGTGGGTTCTCACTACGAGGTGCGATTCGAGGAAGGGGACATGCCTCAGGACTTTGACGGCGACTGCGACGTAGACATCGTGGACATCATGCTGATCGCATGCCGTTGGGCCACTTCGTGTGATGACCCCGACCCTGACGACAACTCCAATACTCCCAACTATGATCCTCTCTACGACCTTGACGGTGATTGCGATATTACCATCGTGGACATTATGTTGGTGGCGGTGCATTGGGGGGAGACGTGTGGCGAGCCGGTGGAAACGGTGAAGTACTACACCCTGGGTGGCCGAAGGGTGGCCATGCGGAAAGAGCCTGTGGGGCAGTCAGACACCCTGTACTACCTGTTCAGCGACCACCTGGGAAGTACCAGCGTGGTGTA
>CAZQDO010000367.1:0-6209 GCA_964592085.1 uncultured Anaerolineae bacterium
TCAACATCACTGCCAGCCACAACCCCCCCACCGACAACGGCTTCAAGGTGCGGGACGAGCATGGGGGCGCCACTGACCCTGACGGGTTGAAAGAGATCGAGGCTCTCATCCCTCCTATTGAGGAGGTGAAGCGCCTGCCTTTGAACAAGGCCGAGGCTCAGGGATTGGTGGAACGTTTCGATCCAGCGCCGGCCTACCTCGCCCATCTGCGAGATCTGATTGACGTCGAGCCTATCAAAGCTGCCGGCCTGACCATCGTCGCGGACCCCATGTGGGGCAACGGCATCGGCTGGTTCCCTCGGATCCTGGCAGGTGGTAGCACAGAGATCATCGAGATCCACAACGTGCCCAATCCCACCTTTCCTGAGATGCTTCGTCCTGAGCCTATCCCCCCAAACGTGGATCCCTGCCTGGCCAGGGTGCTGGAGTTAGGAGCCGACGTGGGCATCATTAACGACGGCGACGCCGACCGTATCGGGATAAGCGACGAGCATGGCCGTTTCGTCAACCAGTTACAGGTTTACGGCCTGCTGGCCCTGTATTTACTGCAGGTGCGCGGGGAGCGAGGGCCTATCGTCAAGACCCTCTCCACCACCTCGGTTCTGGGGAAACTGGGGCAGATCTACGGCGTGCCGGTGTACGAGACCGGGGTAGGCTTCAAGTACGTGGCCCCCAAGATGCTGGAGGTGGATGCAATGATCGGCGGGGAGGAGAGCGGAGGCTACGCCTTTCGGGGCAACGTCCCCGACCGGGATGGCATCCTGGCCAATCTCTACTTCCTGGACTTCATGGTGCAAACGGGCAAGACCCCTGCTCAGCTTTTGGATCACCTGTACGAAGTCGTCGGCGCTCGCTATTTCTACGACCGCATTGACTACTACTTCTCCGTCGAGGAGGGGGAAGCTGTGCGGCGGCGCGTCGGGGAGGCCAGACCCAAATCCCTGGCTGGTCTCAAGGTGGCAGGCATCAACACCACCGACGGCCACAAATACAGCCTGGAAGACGGCGGTTGGCTCTTGATTCGCTTCTCCGGCACCGAGCCTGGCCTGATCCGCATTTATTGCGAAACAACGCACGAGGATAAGGTGAGGGAGCTTTTGGATGAAGGGATGAAGCTGGCGGGGCTGGCAACGGATTGACAGCGGATAAACGGATGAACCTGGTTGACACCCACACTCACCTCGACTTCCCCCAATTCGACGACGACCGGGAGCGCGTCATCGAACGAGCATCCGCTGCTGGCGTAAAGGCTATCATCAACGTTGGAACCGACCTGGCTTCCAGCCAGACAGCGGTGGCCCTGGCCGAGGCATACCCCCAGATCTACGCAGCGGTGGGAGTGCACCCTCACGATGCCAAGACCATGACAGGAGAGACGCTGGAAGAGCTGAGAGCTTTGGTCAGCCATCCTAGAGTGGTCGCCGTCGGCGAGATCGGGCTGGATTTCTATCGCGATCTATCGCCCCGAGATCAGCAGCGCCAGGTCTTTGAGCAGCAGTTGGCTCTGGCGAGCGAAGTGGGCAAACCGGTCATTGTCCATGATCGCGATGCCCACAAAGAAGTCATGGCGATTCTGCGCCATTGGATCAAGAGCGGCCACCAACCAGCGGGAGTGATGCACTGCTTTTCAGGCGATTTGACGATGGCCAAAGAAGCCATTGAACTGGGTTTCTACGTCTCCACTGCCGGCCCGGTTACTTTCAAGAACGCACGGCGGTTGCACGAGTTGGTCCGCCAATTGCCCTTGGAAAAGCTTCTGGTAGAGACCGATTGTCCCTACCTGGCGCCTCATCCCCATCGAGGGAAACGCAATGAGCCTGCCTACGTAAAGTTCGTGGCTCAGGAAGTCGCTCATCTCAAAGGGTTAACTCTGGAAGAAGTGGCCCATGTCACCTCGGACAACGCCCGAACACTTTTTGCATTGAAGCTTCGAACGAAAGGAAAAAGAATTTGAAGGGCATCACTATCCTCGATCTCATCCACGAGGAACTGGAGCGTGTGGAGCGCAAAATGCGCGAAGTTTCTCGCATTGAATACGAACAATTACGGACCGCCCTGGATTACCTTCTGGACAGCGGGGGCAAGCGCTTGCGTCCTGCTCTGGTTCTGCTATCGTCCAAATTCTATCCTACCGATATTGAAAAGGTCACTTCTCTGGCTGCAGCGGTAGAGACGCTCCACACAGCTACCCTCGTCCACGATGACCTGATAGACAACGCCTTCCTGCGCCGTGGCAACCCTACGCTGAATACCCTGTGGAACAGCGCGGCGACGGTTCTGACCGGGGATTACCTCTTCGCCCAGGCAGCAGCTTTCGCTGCCGAGACAGAGAGCGTGCGCGTGATCTCCATCTTCGCCCAAACCCTGATCACCATTTGCAACGGTGAGCTGAATCAAATCTTCGGTGGTGACAAGGGACAACCGACGGCTACCGCCAGGGAGTATTACTATCAACGCATCTACAGCAAAACGGCCTCTCTCTTTGCCGCGTCAACGGAAGCGGGGGGGCTCCTGGGCGGAGCACCGCAGGCAGAAGCGCAAGCTTTGCGCGATTATGGCTACAATCTGGGAATGGCCTTTCAAATCGTGGATGACATCCTCGACTTCGCAGGTAACGAGGGCGATCTGGGCAAGCCCATCGGCAGCGACCTGCGTCAGGGGATCGTCACCCTGCCCACCATCTGTTTCCTTGAGGCCCATCCAGAGGACGAGGCAGTGTCCAGGGTTCTAAGCGGCCGAGGCAAGGGGGATGACGAGGTTGGGGCCGCAGTGGAGGCCATCAAGGAGTCAGGGGCCATCGAATCATCCACAGCCGAAGCCAAGAGGTTCGCTGCCAAGAGCCGCGACGCACTCTCTATTCTACCCCACAACGAATATCGCCAGGCCATGCTCGACCTGGCTGATTTTGTCGTAGAGCGGCACAAGTGAGGATCGCCCCTGGAAAACCCACTTTCTGATAGATGTCTGTGACGCGGCGGCCCATGAGCCGCCGTCTTAACAACTGGGGGTTGGAGGTTGGAGACAGGAAGAGATCTGTCCATTGTGGTCGTGAATTGGAATGTACGAGAACTCCTGAAGCGTTGTCTTGATTCCATTATGTCCAACCTCCAGTCTCCAGCCTCCAGCCTCCGGACCGAAGTCATCGTAGTGGATAGCGCTTCCTCTGACGGCAGTGTGACGATGGTCGAAGAAGAGTTCCCCCAGGTGCGCCTCATCACCAACAGCGAGAACGTGGGCTTCACCGTGGGCAACAACCAGGGCATCGCCGTCAGCCGAGGGCGATACATCTTGTTGCTGAACCCAGACACGGAGGTTGTGGGCGACGCCCTGACGGCGATGGTGGAGTACATGGATGACCATCCGCAAGTGGGGGCACTTGGGCCGCAGCTCCTGAACCCTGACGGCAGCATCCAGTCCTCGCGGCGCCGCTTCCCCACCCTGGCTACCGCTTTCCTGGAAAGCACCATCTTGCAACAGTGGTCTCCCCACAACCGCGTCGCCAGGCACTACTACATTGCAGACCGTTCGGACGACGAGGTACAAGAGGTGGACTGGGTCACTGGGGCCTGCCTGATGACCCGCCGCGAAACCATCGAAGAAGTGGGGCCCATGGACGAGGGCTTCTTCATGTACTCCGAGGAGCTGGATTGGTGCCGCCGTTTCAAGGCCCAGGGTTGGCAGATCGTTTACCTACCCACCGCCAAGGTGATCCACCATGGCGGACAATCGAGCGAGCAGGTCAAAGCCTTCCAGCACATCCAATTCCAGCGCAGCAAAATCCGCTATTTCCGCAAGCATCACGGCTCGTGGCAAGCGGAGGTATTGCGGCTATTCATCCTGGCCACCTATGTCTACCAACTGGTTGTGGAGGCGCTTAAGTGGCTGATAGGGTACAAGAGGCCACTGCGGGCGGCGCGTGTGAAGTCGTATTGGCAGGTGTTAAGATCGAGGTTAGCTTGATTAGGAGGGACCGCACAGATGAACGAGCGAGAATTCACGAACAAAGTCACCAACAGTCAAGCGGATTTCTTACAGGATTTCCTGGACCTGCTGGAGGAGCAGGACGTGCCGTTTTGCGTCATCGGTGGCCTGGCAGTTAATGCCTACGCCGAACCGGTCGTCAGCTTAGACCTGGACCTGGTGGTCACCTCAGATCGGGTGGATGAGCTGGCGGAAATTCTGGAGCAGCATTTCACTGTCCACAGGTTTCCCCACAGCATCAACGTGTCCAGTCCTTCCTCGGACTTACGCATTCAACTTCAGACTGACCCCAAGTATCAGGACTTCATCGCCCGTGCTGCACGGCAGATGATACTGGGCTATGAGGTCTCGGTGGCGGCTTTGGAGGACGTTCTCCAGGGTAAGGTCTGGGCCTTCTCTGACCCAGACCGGCGAGCCAGCAAGCGACAGAAGGACCTGGCAGACATTATGCGTCTGGTTGAAACACACCCCCACCTGATTGCCTTGCTACCCGAGCCATTGCGTGAGCGAATCGGTTCGTAGGTCTCAGATACAGGATCGCAGGAGAGGTGGTGCCGGAGCGGGATGCTAGTGATGAATCGCCGTCACTGGTGGGCTGTCGTTTCACGTTTCACGTTTCACGTATACTTCTGATTGTATTGCTGGGCGTCATCAGTTCGGTCTACCTCATGACCGCCTTCACCACAGCCGACGGACGCCCGGTGGCGCCCCTGGACGACGCATACATCACCTATCAATACGCCCGCCAGATCGCCCGAGGCTATCTCTACCAATACAACGACGGAGATCCTCCGACGACGGGGATGACCAGCCCGCTGTTCGGATTTCTGCTTGCGGGCGTCTATCTCCTGGGCTTCACTGGCGAGCGGCTGGTAGCTTTTTCTGTGGGGATGGGTGTGATCTGGCTGGGGCTGATCGCCTGGCTGACTTATCGCCTGGCCTCCCGACTGACGGGTGACTGGGGTTCTGGTCACATTTGGGCGCTGGCTGCAGCAGCTCTCGTGGTCCTCACTGGTTCGGTGCAATGGGAATGTTTTAACGGGATGGAGACGGGGCTCTTCACTGTGCTGACCCTGGCCGCCCTGGATGCCTTCCTGTCCGGGCGAACCGCCTGGTGCGCTCTGTGGTTGGGCCTGGCGGGGCTTACCCGACCCGAAGGTCTGATCCTGATCGGATTGATCTGGGTGGCGACTCTGGCGGAAGGTCTACGCAACTCCCGCGCCGTTCGTTGGAAACAGTTGGGCCTTCTTTCAGCAGCGGTTGGGGTGGGCCTGGTGCCCCTTCTCATCAACTGGACGCTCACCGGCACCACCGCAGCAACAGGCCTCCAGGCCAAGTCCTGGTGGTTCAGCGTGCCCCGATACCCAGAGGATCTGGTCCGCTTCATCTTGACCTCCTTCCGCAAGATCATCTTGGTTCGCTTTTTGGGATGGGAATCCCCTGACCGTTGGTTCTTGCCGCCGGGGCTCCTCTTGCTCGCTGTCCTGGGATGGGTCAGCCTGGGAATACAACGCAGGTGGAAGCTGCTCTCCGTGACCGGGTTGTGGTTCCTGGCGGGCACCCTGTCCACCGCCACTTTAATGACGGCCACCTGGCACCTGGGTCGTTATCAGGTGCCCTTTGTGCCCCTGGTCATCGCTCTGGCAGCCTGCGGTCTGGCGTTCCTCGCCAGGCGAACAGCGCAGCGGTGGCAGCGCGCCCTGTTGGGACTAGCGGTGCTTCTGCTGCTGAGTCTCACTCTGTATGGAAGCCTGCGTTTTGTGCGCGCCTACCGCAGCGCAGCCGACACGATGGTTCGGCAGCAATTGACCATCGCCCAATGGGTGCGAGAGAATCTGCCTCTGGATGCCCGCGTGGGCGTCCACGACATCGGCAGTCTGCGTTACCTCGGCCAGCGGGCAACTTATGATCTGATCGGCCTGGCCACAGCAGACGCCGCCATCGCCTGGCGACACGGCGCGGGGAGCGTGTTCGAGCTGATGGAACGCTCGCCCATGCGTCCCGATTACTTCGCCATCTATCCCGACATCTTTTTCATCCCCTACCTGGCAGCGACCGACCTTTTCACCGAGGAGTTGTTTCGAGTGGAAGTGCCCGACTACTCCGGCGTCACCAGCGCCAGCTCGACCCAGGGGGTGTGGCGGGCCAACTGGCACCTGACCGACAGCGGCGAGCAGTTCTACCAACCGGACGTCCTGGAACGAACCACCGGCTTCAGGCTGGTAGAT
>CAZQDO010000368.1:0-6191 GCA_964592085.1 uncultured Anaerolineae bacterium
GGACTGGGCACGCTTTGAGGTCTGTGCGCAGAAGTGGGTTGATCTGAGTGAGGGCGGCTACGGCGTCAGCCTGCTGAACGACTGCAAATACGGGCACGACATCCACGACAACGTCATGCGCATCAGCTTGTTGCGCAGCCCCACCACCCCAGACCCAGAAGCCGACCAGGGCGAACACCGCTTTGCCTACAGCCTGCTCCCTCACCAGAGCAAATGGGATGAACGCACCATAGCCGCGGCTTATGCCCTGAATGATCCCCTAATCGTGTGGACCGCCAACAGCCGAAGCTCGAAACCCGAAACCCAAAACCCGAACCCCTTGTCCTTCATCAGCATAGACCAGTCCAACGTCGTGATCGAAACCGTCAAGCGAGCCGAAGATGGCCAGGGCGTTATCGTGCGCCTGTATGAAAGCCAGCGCAAGCGAGGCGAATTCACACTGACGACCGCTTTCCCGCTGGCAGAAGCCTGGCGTACCAATCTCCTCGAGGAAAACCAGGAGCGCATTGATTGCGCCGATCATTGTCTAACAATGTTCATCAAGCCGTACCAGATACTTACCTTACGTTTGACGTTTTACGTTTGACACCCTATGCATCACACCAATACAATCACTGGAGAAAGCGGCATGGCTATTCCGGAGCACACCAACTCCCGTTTCGCCGTCTATCTGATCCCCCCGTATCAGGTCGCTCGAGCCGTGGCCGAGATTCACCAGATGCTACGCAAGCAGTTCGGCTTCATCGCCGCCGACCAGTTTCAAGTCCACGCCACCATCAAAGGGTTCTTCAAGAAGACCCCAGGTCCATTGGAGCCGCTCGTTGAACGCCTGGACACCGCTTTTGCTGTGCAGCGTCCCTTCACTGTGCACTTCAATGGGATTGGCAGAACCAACCTCGGCATGGGGTTGGACATCTTCCGTATTGAGGGAGGACCCAACTCGGAGATGATGGCGCTGCGGGAACGGGTGGTGGATGCCGTGCGCCCCTTCATCGCTCCCGATTGCGATTTCGTCGAGGAGGACCTGGGCCAACCCTTCTGGGCCCACATCACGCTGGCCTTTCGCGACATCCCGCCGACGATGCAGGATGAGGTCTTGGATTATCTGCGGGAGGCACCGCTGCCCACCGAACCTTTTATCGCCGACATGTTCCATTTTCTGCAATTCTTCAGCCAGGATTGGGAGGGCGACTGGGAGCAGACCCTCACCTGGCGACTGCTCAAGTCGTGGCGAGTGTAGGGAGGACGTAATGAAGACCATCGGTATTTTCCATTATCAGGTCGGGCGGACGGATGGGGTCTCGCTGGAGATTGACAAGTGGAAGCGCGTGTTGGAGGAGATGGGCCATACCGTTCATCTCTGCGCGGGCGACCTGGGCACGGTGGAGGGCACTCTGATTGAGGAGATGTATCACCACCGCCCCGATGCCGAGCGCCTCAATTACAACACATTCGGCGAACTGCGTGACTACCCCAACGACGCAGCGTACAGGGCCGAACTGCTGGCCCTGGCCGACGTCATCGAGCGCAAAATGCGAGACTTTGTGGCGGAGAAAGGGATAGATTTTCTCATCCCGCAAAACGTCTGGTCGGTGGCAGCCAGCCCGCCGGTAGCCATCGCGTTGGCGCGGGTGATGTGCGATCTGCAATTGCCAGCCCTGGCCCATAACCATGATTTCTACTGGGAGCAGACGGATGTAGCCCTCACCTGTGCCACCGCCATTGAGCTGGCCGACAAATACCTGCCTCCGCGCGACCCGCTGGCCCGGCACGTGGTCATAAACAGCCTGGCGCAGCGAGAACTGGCGGAACGCAAAGGGATCGAATCCACGGTGGTGCCCAACATCTTCGACTTCGACGCGCCGCCCTGGCAGCCCGATGACTACAATCAGGATTTCCGCGCCCGTATCGGGCTGAGGGAAAACGACGTCTTCATCCTCCAGGCCACTCGTATCGTGCAGCGCAAGGGCATCGAACTGGCAGTGGATTTCGTCAAAGCATTGGACAGCCCAGAGCGACGGGCGCGTCTCAAAGCGCGTGGGCTGTACGACAGCCGCTCTTTCGATGACGACAGCCGAATCGTGCTGGTGCTGGCGGGCTATGCCAGGGATGACGTGACTGGAGGCTACGTCAACCGTCTCAGGCAAAAGGTTGAGCAGGCGGGGATTGACGCCCTTTTCATTGAGGAAGTGGTGGGCGGTCGGCGGCAGACGCGGGGTGGACAGAAGATCTACTCGCTGTGGGATACCTACGTCTTCGCCGACTTCGTCACCTATCCCAGTCTGTGGGAGGGGTGGGGCAACCAGTTCCTGGAAGCGCTGCGGGCTCGCCTGCCGCTGATGCTGTTCGAGTACCCTGTCTACCAGGCCGACATCAAAGACAAGGGGTTCCGCGTCGTCTCCCTGGGCTCGGAAATCCAGGGGCAAGATGAACTGGACCTGGTGCAGGTAGCGCCCCAGATTATTGAGGCAGCCGCAGACCAGGCAGTGGAACTGCTCACCGATGCCCGGTTGCGTCAGGAGACCGTGGAGCACAATTTCCAGGTCGGCAGGCAGCACTACTCACTGGAGGCGCTGCGGGGCTACCTGGAGTTGCTGGTGAGTGAGAGCGAGTTAGCCTTTCAGTAAGCTTCTATTCGTCGAGAGAGTGGAGACGCAGATCGGGCATGGGGAAATGTTTGGGGTTGGTGGTGGCTAGCGTGAGATCGTGGTGGAAGGCCGTGGCAGCGATGAGGGCGTCGGGGAAGGAGAACTGGATGCCCTGGCGGGCATACTGATAGATCAGTCGCCCGGCTCGGTCGGCGATGGCCTCGTCCACCGGAAGGTTCTCCAGCGAATCGAGCAGCTCCATCGTGCGCTCCTCCTCGTGAGGGCGCATCCCAGCCAGTATTTCCGTCCGGGTGGCGACAGAGGTATGAAGAGGTCCCTCTTGGCCCCATTGAGTCAACAGCGCCGTTATCTCAGGGCGCTCCCGCAGGTGCAGGATCAGGACGTTAGAATCCAATAGGTAATCAGCCACCGCGCTCGGCCTCCTCGACAATCTCATCCCAGGTGCGGGGCATCCACGTCTCCCGCAGCCGACGGACATAGCGGTTCACGTCCTCGACAGTCATCAAATCAGGATGGTCTTCATCAGACCAGGCTCCAGCCGAGTCCCGCAATGCTCTGAGCAATCGCCTTCGTTTGAGTTCTTTTTCCGTAGCCTCGACGATGAAATTGTTCCGCTCCCGGCGGGGGACGTAGCGCCTGAGCTCTTCCAGCAGCGAGACAGGGAAGGTGACATTGACCCGTTTGAGCGTTTCTGTGGTCATCATTATCCCCCTAATTATAGTGTATGAATTATACGTCAAATAAAGGCGCCCGTCAAATGTGAAAGGAGAGTGTTTGAGATGCCCTACGAAACCGCGCTGCGTGAAGATGCTAGAAAGCGCATTGAGGAGATCGGCCAGGCCGACATCCTGGTGGGCATCCCCAGCTACAACAACGCCGGCACCATCGGCCATGTGGTACGCATGGCCGCCGAGGGGATGGTCAGATACTTTCCTCAATTGAAGCCGGTTTTGGTCAACTCCGACGGCGGCTCGTCTGATGGCACACGCCAGGTAGTCCTGGACACCCCTGTACCCAAAGGGGTGGAGAAGATGGCGACGGTGTACCAGGGCGTGTCCGGCAAGGGCAGCGCCTTCCGCACCATCTTCGAGGTTGCCAAAGCTCTGGAAGCAAAGGTCTGCGTGGTGGTGGATAGCGACCTGCGCAGCATCACCCCGCAGTGGATCGAGCTTCTGGCCGGACCCATCGCCAGCGGGGGTCACGGTTACGTGACTCCTTACTATATCCGCCACAAATACGATGGCACCATCACCAACAACATCTGCTATCCCATGACTCGCATGCTCTACGGGCTGGACATCCGCCAGCCCATCGGCGGCGATTTCGGCTTCTCGGCCAATTTACTGGATCACTATCTAAGCCAGGACGTGTGGGAGACTGACGTGGCCCGTTTCGGCATTGACATCTGGATGACGACCACGGCCATCAACGCCGGGGCTCGCATCTGCCAGGCTCACCTGGGGGTCAAGGTCCACGACGCCAAGGACCCGGCCGCATCGTTAGGCCCCATGTTCCGCCAGGTGGTGGGGACGCTGTTCGCGATGATGGCCAAATACGAGACTAACTGGAAGGCTGTGACAGGCAGCCAACCGACCCCCATTTATGGCGATCCGAAGGAGTTGGAGCCTGAGCCGGTGCCGGTGACCCTGTCGGCGATGATCGAGAAGCTGCGGGCAGGGCGGGAGGAATGGGGCCAGGTCTGGGATGCAGTGCTTTCAGCCGAAAACCGGGCGACCCTCGAAGCCATCCTGGCCCAACCTGATGATGCCTACCAGTTCACCGCCCAGCAGTGGGCGCCAATCGTCTTCGATTTCGCCGTGGCCTACAATAAAAGTGGCCTGGACAAGAACGCCGTCATTGACAGCATGACGCCGCTCTATTATGGCCGCACGGCCGGGCTGGTGGTAGAGAGTCAGGACATGGACAGCGCCACCTTCGAGCGAGAGGTGATCCAGGCTCAGGCTCGGACCTTCGAGGAGTTGAAGCCGTATCTGAGCGAGCGCTGGGACTGAAAAGTCAGCAGGGGCGGCTCCCACGCCACCAGTGTGATAGAGAGCCACTACTTTTTTGGATACTGTGCAGCTACGTTCTACAGCCGCTTGCATCTGGGAGCGGCGGGCCGGAGGGCCCCCTCTGGTCCGCCGCTCTGTTTTTTGGGCAGATTCAGCTTGACCCGCGTCGGAATTCGTGGTATCATAAAGCCAACCAAAGCTATCCCCGTCCTCGCTTCTTCATACCTTAATACCGATAGCTCTCACCCCTACTCTATGGCAGAGAACCCAATAGCGTTGCCTTTTTCAGCCCCCGCCTGGGTGGCTCCGAACCTGCCCCCAGGTCAAGAACAAGGAGAAGAAAGATGTCTAGCAATATCACTCGATGGCATATCTGGATGATGGTCGTGCTGAGCCTGGCGTTGGCTGTGCTCGCAGGGACAGCGTTCTTAAGTGGCAGCACGGCTGCCCCAGCAGCGATTCCCCACGCCCAGGACGAGGTGATCTTTGAGCCGTTGGGCCACTTCGGTGGCTGGCTGGCGGCGGTGGCCGTGCCACCAGACGGTGGGGATTACCTCTACCTGGGCGAGGGAAACGGCCTCACCGTGTTGGACGTCTCCGATGCAGGCCAGCCGCGACAGGTTGGCAGCCTGCCCCTGGCCGGCGGTGAGGTCAATGACATTGCCATTACTGACACCACCGCCCACCTGGTCAACGGTGACGGTCTACGGGTGGTGGACCTCACCGAGCCCATCAGCCCCACCCTGGTGGGAGAGCTCGACGTGCCTGGGGTCGCCAGGGCAGTCCACGTGGCCGATTCCTACGCCTATTTGACCTCCGTTATTGACTGGAGCGATGGATGGCTGCACGTGGTGGATGTGTCGGATCTGGCGAATCCCAGCGAGGCGGGGAGCTACGACACACCAGGGACGGCCCGCGGCATCTACGCAGCCGGTAGTACAGCCTACGTGGCCGACGGTGATTCGGGCCTGCTCATCCTCGACGTGACCGATCCGGTCAGCCCCAGTCTGCTCGGCGTCTACGACACACCAGGCTCGGCTGCGGCCGTTCAGGTGGCGGGCGCCACGGCGTATGTGGCCGACGGTGCCAGCGGCCTGCAGATCCTGGACGTGACGGACCCGGTTAGCCCCACCCTGCTTGGCTTCTATGACACGCCAGGCTGGGCCCAGGACGTTCAGGTGGTGGATACCACCGCCTACGTGGCTGACGGTGCCGGCGGCCTGCAAATCCTGGACGTGAGCAATCCGGCCACTCCTGTCCTGCTCGGCACCTCCGACGCGGGATGGCCAGCTTCCAAGGTAGCCGTCTTCAACCCCTGGGCGTACGTGGTCAGCGAAGGGCGGGGCGTGCGTATCGTGGATGTGAGCAACCCGGCCAGTCCCAATGTTTTGGGCACCTACGAGCAGCCCGCCGCAGTCATGGACGTCGTCGTGGCCCATCCCTATGGCTACATCGCCGGTTGGGACAAGCTGTGGGTGATTGACCTGACCAATCCCGCTCTCCCTGCCCCCCTGAGCGTCAGCGGTCTGCAAGACGTAGTCGGAGAAGACAAGCAGCTTTCTCTCTCCCC
>CAZQDO010000369.1:0-6183 GCA_964592085.1 uncultured Anaerolineae bacterium
AGAGACTCAGTGGATCTAAATCTTGAGCAGAGGTGGCTCCCACGCCCGCGAACCGTCGGCATGGGAGCCACCTCTGCTGGAAATCCTGGATCTACTGAGACCAGTGAACCGAGCTTGACAAAAGCTTTCGTCCTGGGTATAATGTATACACAGTCATATATTCAAGCTTTGGCATGGGGAGGATATATTTGCTCCCGCTGGATCTGGCGATCCAGCGGGTTGGCGGCGGATTGCCAAATCCGCCGCGAGCAACTGTGGTCTACTGAACTTGAGCGTGGGGAGGATGTGATGAGTACTATGGTAAGAACGCAAATCTACATCCCCGGCGATGTTTACGAGGAGCTGAAAAGGCGAAGCAAAGCCACAGGTCTTGCCATGGCTGAGCAGATTCGCCAGGCTTTGAGAGAGTACTTGGAGCGTGACGAGGGAGTGGTGCTTCGGGAGGACGATCCCATCTGGAATATCGTGGGAGCCATCTCGACCGACGATGGCGACCTGTCTATTCACCACGATAAGTATCTCTATGGGGAGAGGCAAGACCAATGAGACCCTTCGCTGACACCGGGGCTTGGTGTGCTCTCTATGATAGGAGTGATATCCATCACACTCGTGCTTCGGCTTTTCTGAAGGAACTCAAAAAGAAAAAGACCCAGTTGATCACCAGCGACTATGTGCTCGACGAATCTCTAACCTTGCTGCGTTTCCGGGTAGGGCACAAGGAAGCTGTTGATCTCGGCAAGTGGGTGCTGCAAAGCCCACTGGTGAAGCTGATCAACGTTGATGAGAAGATCTGGCAATCGGCCTGAGAGATGTTCGTTAGATACGATGACAAAGGTTTCTCCTTCACCGATTGCACCAGCTTCGCCATCATGCGGCAGTTGGGCCTGCTCAACGCCTTTGCCTTCGATCACAATTTCGAGCAGGCGGGGTTCGTGATGCTTCCGGCAGGGAGCTGACTTTAGCGAAACCATTTCTCCTGCAGTCTCTCCAACGTGCCGTCCTCCCTCATCTCCACCAGCGCTTCGTTGATGGCCCTCAGAAGCAAGGGGCTATCCAGCCGCACAGCGATGACGTATAGCTCGTCGGTCAGCGAGTCGCCGACCACGTGTACTCCACCCTCAGTCGCCATGAACTGATAGGCGGAGACCGCGTCCACTATGGCTGCCTCTACCTGGCCCTCTTTCAGGGCTTGCAACACATCCTGGGGAGCCATATAATTCTCCAGACTCAGATCCTCGATCTCCTTCTGCAGTCGCCTGCCCACGACATCCCCCTCTGATCCCCACTCCACTCCCAACCTCTTCCCAGATAAGTCATTCACTTCGCTGATCCCCATCTCATCGGCCTGGACGACCAATACCTGCCCGGCATTGAAGTATGAGATGGAATAGGCCACATCGCCGTAGAGCAGCGGGTCGTAGGGCAGGGCGGAAACGATGGCGTCGAACCGGCCCACGTACAGGGCATCGTAGAGGCTGTCGAAGCCCACGTTGACGAGCTCAACCTCGACACCCAGGCGCTGGCCGATGGCCTGTGCCAGATCAACGTCGATGCCCACGATCTGGCCAGTAGCTTCGTCAACGAACTCAAAGGGCGGCCAACTGGCATCCATCCCCACCCGCATTACCCGCTCCCGCTGGATGCGAGCCCAGGTCTCGTCCGTATCCCTTCCCAGCCTAGCCGATATGCGCCAGATCACCAGACCAGCCAAGAGCGACAATCCGATCATCAACAGAACAAAGCTCCCTTTATACCTTGACGTAGAACTCAACCTCAGAATTTTCAGCATTTGACCTCAAAAGCCTTGACTTTTGCCCGGCTTTAGATTATAATCATAATAAACTAGTCTATAATGCAAACTAGTCTGTGAGGAGGCAAGATTATGAGCGAACGTCAAGAGATTGAAGAGTTGATGCACCGTACCCGTGCCTACTGGTTCGCCGACGGGCTATCGGAGATAGCTATGGGCGTAATCTTCTTGTTCCTGGCCCTGCTGTTTTTCTGGGAGGCGTGCATCCCGTCAGGCTCTTGGTTACACCTGGTTTTCACCCTCGTATGGCCTCTCCTCATCGGCGGCTTCCCTTGGCTCATGCGCCGATTGGTGAGGCGAGTCAAAGCTCGCTATATCTGGCCCCGCACAGGTTACGTAAGCTATCACTATCGCCGTAGCTCTCTTTGGTGGAGAAAACGACTTTGGATGGCCTCCATAGCGCTGATGGGAGGTTTGACTATTGCCACCATCATCACCTGGCCAAGGCTCCTGTCCCTTCTCTTTGCCCTTTCTGCTGCGGCCTGGTTCTCCTACATGGGCTACTATGTAGGTTTGCGACGTTTCTATCTGCTGGCTGCTTGGGGCCTGTTGGTAGGTGTCGGAGTTGTGCTGACGTCCCTGCCCAGGTTCCTGGGCACGGCCATCTTCTGGCTCGCTATGGGCGTGGGTTGCCTGGCCTCCGGCCTCTATGCTTTGTGCCGGTATCGTCGCTCGCTGGCAGGATCGCCGCAAGGGGGAAGTGCCAATGAGCCAGCAGTATAGAGACATCGCTTCCTTGAATAAGCTCATTCATCAGCCTTCCCGCCTGTCCATCATGGCCACCCTCTACTCCTGTGAGAGCGCCGACTTTATCTACCTCAAGAATTCCACGGGACTCACAAAGGGCAACCTCTCCAGCCACCTGAGCAGGCTGGAGGAAGCCGGCTACATTGAGATCGTGAAGGGTTTCAAGGGTAAATTCCCTCACACTACTTGTCGCCTGACGGACAAAGGGAGGAAGGCCTTCGCCGATTACTGGACCAAGTGGCAGGGCTTAGCGCGGAAGATAGGAAGTTGATCCTCGCTCGCCTTGAGCGTATCCCTGCACTTCGAGGTAGATCGGCTTGGGCACGAAATCCACAGTTACAAAGGTAAAGTAGTCCTGATAACCCTTGGCTGGCCGGGGATAACGAAAAGCCCACAGACAGACGGCCTCGCACCAATCCCACTCCAAAGCCTTTTCGTAGGCCCCGATGCTGTACTCAATGCGCTGGTAGGGACGCACGGCCTTGGTCCAGCGAGGGTGATCGTTCCAGCCGCCCTCGGTGATCAGGCACGTTTTGTCCTCGTCGCCATTGGCCACCATCACCTGGCGGAGGAGCTCGGCACGGGCGAAGTTGATCTTGTCCACCGCTGGGGGATCGTCAGGAGGGAACGTCCAACCGTAAGCGTGGATAGCCAGGACGTCGAAGTAGTCTTTGGCTCCAGCCTCGTACATCCGCTGGAGGTAAACCAGATCGTTCAGGCCCTCGGGGTCGCCCTCTGGCGCCAGCGTCGGAGCCAGGGCGCCAGCCAGGACCTGCACCTGGGGGTTGGCTTCCTTAGCGCGGGTATAAGCGACTTTGAGAAGCTCGGCGTAGCCCTCGGGGTCTACGGGCCGATACCCCCACTCCGCGCTGAGGTTGGGCTCGTTCCAGACGATGATGTGCTGGACGCGGCCTGTGAAGTGGCTCACGAAGGCGTAGACGAAATCACCGAAGTCGTCATAATGTTCTGGATCGAGGTACGACGTAATCGTGTCCTCTGGCCGCGCCCACTCGGGGACGAAGCCCAGCCGGGCGATCACCGTCAGCCCTTGAGCCAGAGCGTGATCCACCACCACGTCGGGGTGGCTCCAGTTGAAGTGCCCCTTTTTGCCCTCGTAGTAGGCCCAGGGGAAGTACTCCACGATCCAGGGCGCGCCCATCTGCCGCACCATGGAGAGCGTCTGCTTGATCTTCCACTCCTCCACCTCGTCGGTGAGGCGGGTGTGCACGCCCATCTTGGGGTTGATGGTCACCACCTCTTGCTGGGGGCCCAGGGGGACCACGGGCTGGGTCGGCCTCACCAGGACGACGACCAGGACAATGGCCAAAGCCAGCTTAACAGCTTTGTGGCTGCCTGGAAGCAGCCAGAAACCAGGTTTTTGAACTCCCTTCAGCCAAAATCTACACGATTGGGCAAATCCTCGACATTTCGATGGGTGCTCTCGATCAAAAAAACTGGTCTCTCTCACCTCGTTCCTCATGCCTCGTTGCCTCATCCCTCATTGCCTGATTTACCGCCATTATACAGCCTTTGCCCATCTTTGCCAAACCTTGCCCTGGTTCGCCAATCGTGCTATACTCATGTGCCAGGCACTTTCTAAAAAGCTGCCCATTCAAATCTTGGGAATTCATACGGAGGAGGAGAAGTGATATTCAAGTAGACTTGGTTCTCTACAACGGAAGAATCTACACCATGGATCGGACCATGCCTCACGCCCAGGCGGTGGCTATCGGGGGGAATCGGATCGCCGCTGTGGGCGATGATGCTCAGATCATGCGCCTTCTGGCTCCTGGTGGGGAGGCCGTAGACCTGGGGGGACGAGCGGTCGTGCCAGGGCTCACCGACTGCCACATTCACTTCGTCCAATACGCCCTGCGCCTGACGCGCATTGAGCTGTCGGACATTGTCTCCAGGGCCGAGGCCATCCGGCGGGTGGCGGAGCGAGCGCAGTCAGCTCAGCCGGGGGAGTGGCTGCAGGGCGGGGGCTGGAATCGCAACCTCTGGGACGATCCGAGCTTTCCTACCAAAGAGGATCTGGATCCTGTGACTCTTCACAATCCGGTGGCCCTCAGTAGCAAAGATGGCCACTCCCTCTGGGCCAACTCGCTGGCCCTGGCCAGAGCGGGCATCACGGCCGAGACTCCCAGTCCACCAGGGGGGGAGATCGAGTGCCAGTCTGGGACGGGGGAGCCCACCGGCATCTTCAAGGAAAACGCCGAGGATCTGATTACGGGCGTCATCGGGAAGCCGAGCCTGGAGGAAATCCAGACCGCGCTCAAAGTGGCCATGGCCCATGCGCATCGGGCTGGGATCACGGGCATCCACGATTGTGAGGGCGAGTTGGCTTTCGCTGCCTTCCAGGAGTTGTCGAAAAAGGGCGAGTTGGGCCTGCGAGTGCTCATGCACATCCCGTCTGGGAATCTGGACCACGCCATCGGGCTGGGTCTCCGGACGGGCTTCGGCGGCGAGCAATTGAGGCTGGGCGGCGTCAAGATCTTCGCCGATGGCGCCCTGGGCTCGCGCACGGCGGCCATGCTGGCTCCCTACGAAGACGAGCCCCTCAACCTGGGCATCGTGGTGACGTCCAAAGAAGAGATGCGCGAGCTGGTGGGCAAGGCCAGTCGCGCAGGCATCAGCGTCGCCATCCACGCCATCGGCGACCGGGCCAATCGCGACGTGCTGGATGTGCTGGAGGAGAGCCGCCAGTCCGGCCAGGAGATGGACTTGAGGCATCGCATCGAGCACGTTCAACTGCTGCATCCCACCGACATCCCCCGCCTGGCGGAGCTGGGCGTCATCGCCTCCATGCAGCCCATCCACGCTACTTCGGACATGGACATGGTGGAGCGTCATTGGGGGGAGGAGCGGGGGCGGGGGGCTTACGCCTGGCGGAGCCTGTTGAGTGCGGGCACTCGGTTGGCCTTTGGCTCCGATTGCCCGGTTGAGACTCTCGATGCGTTGGCGGGCATCCATGCCGCGGCAACCCGACGACGCGCCGACGGCACTCCTGGGCCACAGGGCTGGCATCCTGGCGAGCGCATCACAGTGGAGGACGCCGTGCGGGCCTACACTTCAGGGGCAGCCTACGCCTCGGGCGAGGAGCGGGAGAAGGGTTCCATCACCCCAAGCAAGCTGGCCGATCTGGTGGTGCTATCCCAGGATATTTTCCTCATCCCTGCCATGTCCATCATGGAGACGGAGGTGGAGGCCACCGTCTTCGATGGGCGATTCGTATATCGGTGTGAGGAGTTCCTGTGAGACAGGGGAACTCAGGGGAACTTGGGGGGACTCAACGATGGTGCGTGCTCAGCTTGACAACTTTGCCACATTGCCCTATACTATACGCAGTTGGGGCTGTAGCTCAGATGGGAGAGCGCATCAATCGCACTGATGAGGTCAGGGGTTCGAGTCCCCTCAGCTCCACTGGAAGGTTGTAGGTGGGAGGTTGTAGATTGTAGCAAGCCTTTTTGCTACAACCTACAACCTCTCTGCTACAACCTGGTAACTTGGGGCCGTGGCGAAGCTGGGATCGCGTCTCAATGGCATTGAGAAGGTCGAGGGTTCGAGTCCCTCCGGCTCCACCTGGCAAGGAAAGCCACCTGCATTAACTGTGCAGGTGGCTTTTT
>CAZQDO010000370.1:0-6180 GCA_964592085.1 uncultured Anaerolineae bacterium
TCTCCATGACGACGCCACGCCAGGGACGGGCACGTTGGGCCGTCTGCTGGGGTCCCCAGGTGTGGGCACGGAGGAGTCGCGGCGACCCATCCTGGTCGCTGGAGTCGGAGCGACCAGGGCTACTCCAGCCATCCTCTGGGGGGATCGCTCCTTTGCACTCCACTCACCATCCGTTCGCCCGCTCAGGGATAGCGGGGCACGAGCGACACCGCTTCCATGGCTGAGAGGCGCGCTGGCGGCCTGCTCATGGTGCCATGAGCCAGTTCGACAAGGGCACCACTGACCGAAGGAAGCTGTTGCTCAGCCAGGCTACGATCGGATAGGGTAGCGTCACTCCATCACGGCCCAGGGGTGGTCGCGGTCCACCGTGGACCAGGACACTTGACCGCCGCAGTACTCTGTGATCAAAGAGACCAGTTCCTCCATCGCCGCCTCGATCTCAGCGAGGGTGATGCCGTTCACCCCTTCGATGGTCAGGAGCGCCCGGCGCGTCTCCGGGGTGGACTTGGCCCGGTCGGACTGGCGCCAGGTCCAGCGGCGGGAGAGGGCGCCCTCGTCGTCCGTGAACGCCACTTCCCCCGGCTTGGGGTACTCCACCTCTTGCCCGTACAAGGGCAGAAAAGGCTCATCCCCCCTGGCCAGGCTCACCACCACCGGTCCCGAGGTGTGCTCCAGATCGTAGGCGGCCACGGGAAGGACGTGCTTCATGGAGACGTAGTTCCCGAGGTCCACCAGCTTGTTGATGTGGGGCACCGCTCCCCCTTTGGTGAGGTGGCGCAGGAGGGCCTCGATGGCAGAGCGGTACTGGGTGGGCTTGACGCCGAAAGAGGAGAACGCAGACCGCCAGGAGGAGATGTGGGGGTGGCTGGAGAGGGGCGTGGAGGCGAATTGCGCCCTGACCACCTCCTCCTGAGCTCGCAGCAAGGGCTCTGCCGCTGTTTCGTTGGACCGGTTGTCGATGTCCAAAGCGAAGGCCGCGGCGCCGACGACGGTGGGGAACTTGGCCAGGAAATCGGCGGGGTAGCCGAAACGATACGTGTCTGTCATACTCCTCCTCCTTGGTGATGGCGAGGCCATATGGCCACCGACTTCGATTGTACCCCAGAGAGGTCGCAGTGTGCAATCGACGGTGCGGAGGAGATGCACGCCACGGCGACGAGACTTGGCCTGTGCTATACTCTGCGGTGCCGACCAGAGCGATGGTTGGTGTTTCTGTGTGCTTGCTGCGTGTGAAGCATTACACCAAAGGAGGACGCGAAGTGTTCCATCCTGAGCTGTGCACGCTGTGCGGCGATTGCCTGGTCAACTGTATGTTCAATGAGTACACGCGTGACGAGGCCATCGCGGAGCGTCAGGCGCTCATGGATGGCAGGTGGGCACCCATCCTGCACAACTGCTCCTCTTGCCACGCCTGTAACGAGCGCTGCCCGCAAGGGGCCAACCCCTGGGACCTGGTGGGCAGGCTGCAAGGCGTCTATGGCGAGGTCGATACCGGCAACGTGTGGGGAGAGCGGGCCCGTAGCGTAGATGAGGAGCGCCCCAGGGTGCTGGCTTCGCCCCCGCCGGAACACGCCGATACCGTGATCATCGCCTGCACGGCGGGCACGGGCGCACCTGAGGTGTTCGACAGCCTGCTCTACGCCGAAGCGCCCAAGCTCTTCGGTCCCGCCTACTACTGCTGCAACGCGCTGGAGTACTTCGGAGACGAAGACGGAGAGAGGGCGAGGGCGCAGGGCTTCGTAGACGTCATCGCCCGCTACCAGCCCAGCGAGGCGGTGTGCTACCACGATGAGTGCTACTTTATGCTCACCTATCGTTTGCCTGAGTATGGGATCGACGTTCCCTTCCGGCCGGTACATGTCTACGAGTACTTGCTTCGCGGGCTGCGCCAGCATGCGGACAGGATCCGCCCTCTCCATCTGAAGGTGGCCTACCATCGGCCCTGTTCCTCACGGGGCGCGCAGGACAAGGAGCACTTCCTGGACGAACTGCTGGAGGCCATCGGCTGCGAGCGGGTGCCCAGGAAGTACGATGGGGAGAATGCCCTGTGCTGCGGCGACGTGTATGGCTACAGGGGGCTGTCAGAGAGGGCGCACCAGGCGGCCCTGACCAACGTGGAGGATGCACTCGAGTACGGAGCCGAGGCCTTGCTGTACCTCTGTCCTAGCTGCTTGAGGAACTACGCCAGGCTGGCGCCAGAACGCGGCCTCCCCCTGTATCACGTGTCGGAGCTTTGCCAGATCGCGCTGGGGGAGGAAGTGGCCTACCGTGACGAGGAACCCTTGCCTTACGGCGCTTATAGTAGGAGGAAGCTGCCCCTGGCCCGATAGGCTGTAGCCGGGGTGGCCCGCGCACTCAGGGAAACTGTCCGTGGAGGTGTGGAATTGGCTCTCCTTTACGAGGACGATCTCACCGATGTGGGGGCGCTCTCTTTGCACGCCGCCGACGCTCAAGTCGTCGACTGGCACGGTCGCCCTGCGCTGCGGTTGGTGGACGGGCTGGCCCTGGTGCCCGGCCTCGAGGCGCGCGACGTGAGCGTCGAGGTTTGGATCGGCGCCGAAGGGAATGCTTATCCAGGTGTTGCGTTTCGGGCCGTCGACATCGCCAACTATGAACTGGTGTACGCCGTCCCTCACTGCAGCGGCTTGTGGGACGCGGTGCAGTACGATCCCGTCTTCCATAGCTCGAACACCTGGCAACTGTACCATGGGCCTTCGTATCAACAGGAGGCCCAGGTGCCCACGGGCGAATGGTTTCGGCTGAGGGTGGATGCGAAGGGCGAGGGCGCGGTTTTCGCGGTGGGGGAGCAGCCGCCGCTGGCGGTGGGGCGGCTGGCGCGGGGCCGCAGAGCAGGGCTGGTGGGGATCTGGACCTTCAAGCCGGCCTACTTCTCCAGCCTGAGGATCTCCACCTGTCGCCAACTGCCGGACGTGGCGTGGCGGCCTCCCGCGGCGCCTGAAGGAGTGGTCGACGAGTGGTTCCTGGAGGGGTTCGGCGTGATCTCTTGTGAGCCTGGAGGCGTGTTGAATGTGAACAGGTATCTGCCGACCTCAGAGGGAGAGGTGCGCCTCACGCGCCAGTTCGAGGCCCTCTCTCCCGGGCAGGTGGAGCTAGGGTTGGGCTTCAGTGACGAACTTGCCCTGGAGTTGGACGGCGAAGTGGTCTTCGAGGGCAGCAATACCTTCACCGGCTTCGCTCACTATGAGGCCCGCGGGTATGCGTATGCTGGAAAGCATGCCGTCAGACGAACTCTGTCCAAGGGGAAACACAGACTGACGGCCAGGTTGAAGGCGACCGAGCCCTTTGGCTGGGGGTTGGTGGTAGCCGTCGAGGGACGAGAGTTGAGGTGGCTTCCGGCCGCGCTGGGGTGAGCCCCGGCACGAGGCATACCGAGACACGGGATTCGACAAGATCCAGGGTGTCAACCGAGTCAACTAGTGCCTGGCCCCGTCAGCCGCTGTCGGTGTGATCATCTCGACCGTTGGGTGCGCGCTGGCTGAGTTGGCGGCGTCCACAAGGTTGATCGTCTACGGGAATCATAAGGGGGCTCCTGACGTGTGACCGCGCCCGCGATCACCCCTGTGCATCGAGGGATTCGATATCCCTTTCCACTCGCCCCGCCATTGGGGTATACTACGTTCGTTGAGCACGTGAGGCACACTTCGTGAATGATCGCTTCCAAGAGGCCGGTGCTCGCCAAACGGAGATCTGACCAATGAGTGGTCCATACACTGGGAACTACAAGCCGCTCTACGACAGGAGCTGGGCACTAGTCATTGGGATCAATGACTATGAGCACGCTGGGCCCTTGTCCTACGCGAGAAAAGATGCGGAGGACGTGGCATCGGCCCTTCATGGATTCGGCTTCGCCGACGACGGCATAGAACTCATCACAGATCGCGATGCATCCAAGGTGCGCATAATGGAGCAGTTTCTTCAGTACATCGAGCTGGCCGTTTCACCGGACGACCGGATCGTTGTCTTCTTCGCGGGTCACGGCGTCACGTTGCCTGGGTACCGAGGTCAGGTGGGGTACCTAGTGCCGGCTGACGGCGACCCGAGGAGGCCAGCGTCATTAATAAGGTGGGACGAGCTAACTCGCAACGCGGACCTGATTCCCGCGAAGCACATACTCTTCATCCTTGACGCTTGCTTCAGTGGATTGGCGTGCAAGCGGGTGCTACAGCCTGGCACGAACCGGTTTGTGTCCGACATGCTACAGAGGAGATCAAGGCAGGTGATCGCTGCTGGAAAAGCCGACGAGGTAGTCGCTGACGGTGGTGGTCCTGGCGGGCACAATTCGATCTTTACTGGCTACTTGCTGCAGGGCCTTGGCGGGGCCGCTGCGACCTCGCGAGGCACTATTACAGCCAGTACCCTGATGAACTACGTGTATACGAAGATCGCGGAGGATCCCCTGGCCGAGCAGACGCCTCACTATGGGCACGTGGACGGCGACGGCGATCTCGTCTTGCTAGCCCCTGGGGAACCTTCTTTTGACATGAGCCAGGGTGACGTGATGGTGGAGACTCCTCCAGGCAGACCAGAAACCCCGCTGGCTGCTGAGCATGTCGCGTCACCTCCGAGCTTCATGGAGGCAAGTGGCTATGCATCGCCCAACAGTGCACACTTTGGGCGCAACCAGTACTCAGACAGCCTCGGAAACGTTGACTTCACCGATGGGTCGCAGGAAGTCAAGGCTATGTCGTGGCTAGCCGTCGTGATCGAACCTGTGGGCGAGCTGAATCTTGCCATAGACGTGGGTGCAGAAGCCAAGCGGTTGTCGCAGTTCTCTCCGCAGGGGACACAGCCCTTTGAGAGGTTCCTGCCGCCGCGAGGGCCAATGACCACGATAGACTCGGTCATACTTCTCGATAAGCTCCGCTACGAATCCGCGTACTGGGCCCGGTATTTGCGGCTCCACAAAGCTGGCTACGTTGAGTTCTGTGAATCAATGTACAGCTTCTTCAGCACTAGAGACTTGAGGGCCTTTCGGTACGTGCAGATCGTCGGAATGATCTGGCAAGTCCTTTTTTTCGCGAAGCTCGTCTTGGCCCACCATGGCTACGAACGCGGTGCGAGGCTCTTGGTAAACCTTGTGGGCGCCAGAGGGACGATCCTCGCGGACTTCGCAGACCAGCCGGGACAGAACGGGAAGAAGTGGCGCGAGCCGGGCAGGCGTGATCCGCTCTACATGCTTGGCTCGCTGCTGGACCTCAAGTGCCCTGACCCGAATCTTCAGATGGAGTATCATTTAGTCCTTGGCGAGCTGGACTACGACGCATCTCGGCAGATCATCGATGATGTTGCGAAGCAACTAGGTCTGGCGTACAACCATCAATCGGAACCGCGCTGCTTCAACTACAAGACCGATGTCTTCCCCTGGAGCAGCTTCTTCAGGCTCAGACAGTCGCTCACCTAGACAGCTGGCCGGGCAAGGTGTGCCTGGGACACAAGTTGAGGCTCGAGGTGGGCAGCCCGGTCCGAGGGAACGACATACTGCTGGCACGACATGCTCAGTTTGAACCCCGTAGGCTGCCTCGTTGCCTTGTCACCGATCGTCGCCGTGCTGGTGCTGATCGTGGGGTGATAGCAGGTCTGACGCGGGCCGACGATGGCTATGCCTCTTTGGTGGGTCGCGTCGGTCGTCTGACGACAGACTGCGGAGCGAGCGGCGGCGTGGTCAGAGTTCTTCGGCACAGGTACGGGACGGGGGCATGTCTGGGGCCAGCCAGGACTTGGTGAGCATCTAATCTGCAAAGGAGAGTCCGATGAGCAAAATCGGCATCATCATCTGTGACAGAAACAGAACGTGCACCGGTGGCAAGTGCTTCATGGCCATCAAGGAACGGTCAGGCGCTTTCAGGAAGTATCCCCAGGACGAGCCGCTCGAGGTCGTCGGATTTATCACCTGCGGAGGATGTCCCGGCGAGCGCTTGGAGTATGCTCCGGCTGAGCTGAAGAAGTACGGCGCGGAGGAAATCGTCCTGGCCTCCGGGTTTCTGGCGGGGTATCCGCCCTGTCCCTACTTGGGGGATTTCGTCCAGTATATCGAGAACTACGTGGGGCTTCCCGTAGTCGTAGGCAGTCACCCTATGCCCACCAACTACATCAACGCCCACCGTGCAGCCGGGGACTGGGACCGATGCGGTGTGCAGGAGTATTTGGGACCGCTCACTG
>CAZQDO010000371.1:0-6142 GCA_964592085.1 uncultured Anaerolineae bacterium
CGTGGAAGAATGAGTAGTTTTGTTTGGCTCATGACGAATTGAGGCAAGTGTAGTTCGATCCCATTGCACTCCCGTCTTCGGCGCTCACCAACCGCACTCGCAATAGCACCCACGAGGTTAACCTCAATGAGTCGATCAGAGCAGGCGGTACAACTGGCGTCACTATCTCGCGCAGCCATCTTACTTCTGGTGTTTTCCTTTCTGGCTATCAGTCCCTGGCCCCTGGCGGCGCAGGGCGAGTCGCCAACCGCTGTCCCCTCCCCAACAGCTACTCCAGAGGGACCGCTGCCCGTCGGCCCGCCGCCCCCGCCCGGTCCGGCGGCCCCGACGCCGGTAGCATCCCCTATCCTATTACCCACTGCCACCCGCCGGCTGCCGCCTTCGCCATCTCCCACGGCATCCCCTTCTCCCACCGCGACTGCCCGGCCGCCTACCGCCACAGCGTTGCCGGCCGCGCCGGGGCCGTCTGCTACGGCCACGATGGCTCCCACACCTGTGGCCGGCGTAAGCCCCGTGATCACTCCCCAGGTAGAAAAGCGGAGCGCGCCCGAAGGGCGCACCCTCTGGCCGACCTTTGCCCTGGGTGGGGCCGGGGTACTGCTGGGCTGCCTGGCCGTCGTAGGGGGAATCGTCTATCTTTTGCGCCGTAGGGGGAGAAGAGACGAGTTCAGGTAGCAGGCTGGACGCGCTGTTTAATCTGGCCTGGTTCCTTATTGCCGGCCAACGGCCAGGGGGTCATCACCGTCACCGGCGTGAAGGTGGCCGACGCAGTGGGCCAGGGCAGCATCGACATCCAGGGAGTGTACCGGGGGGTAGACGGCGACCTGGTGGCCTACAACCTCAATACCAGCAGCTTCACCGAGCCCGCCTTGCCGGTGGGACAGGCCTTCGTCAAGGAGTACGTGTTGACGCCCACGCTTTTCGTACCTGGAACGGTTTACAGCGTGGCGCTGACCCGGCCGGACACGCTGGAGCCGTGGATCACGGTGAGCGCGCCGGGCCAGGTGACTGGCGGCGGGAGCATCACGGTGACGGCCGAAGTGACGCCGCCCACCTGGCTCCAGGAGGGGCACACCTACGCCTCCCAGTCGAGCCTCAGCCTGACCGATCCCGAAGGCAACCATCGCACAGGAACGTTGCACTTCGAAGTGACACGGACCGGCGGGGTGGTCGAGCTGCACACCTTCTTTGCGCTGGGTCCCATCCCCACCGTCGAGCTGCCCCTGGGCGGGAGCGGCGTCATCAACGCCCGGGTGGCCGCGTGTGGGGGGAGCGGCGAAGACCCCAGCACCGGCGGGAACGATGGGGGCTGGACCTGGACGCCGCTGCCCGGCGGCGGCTTCCAGGGGGCGCGCTCGGAAGACAGCGGTGGTAGCAGCAGCAGCGGGAGCGCCAACCCGGTCAGCGGGGCGAGCGGCACGCCGGGGGAGGTGACCGGGGACGAGAGCCAGGAGGTGCGCCTGGCGCTGGACCAGCGCCTGATGCTGGAAGGGGAGAGCTTCCGCGCCAGCCTGGTGCTGACCAGCCAGGCGGCCCAGGACGTGACGAACATCATAGTGGACCTGGTCATCTCCGACACGACCGGCGCCGACGCCGGTGATCTGTTCAACATCGTGCCCGCGCCGCCCACCGGGCTGGGCACGCTGGGCCCCGGCGAGCAGGTGGCCGGCGAGTGGCTGATCGTGCCCAGCGTGGCCGTCACCGACAGCGCCGGGCAGGACTTCTTCGTGCAGGCGGTGGTGGACTACGACTTCGGCGGCGCGCGTCGTTTCACCACGCTGCCCGAGCGCATCACCGTCTACCCCGCCCCGGAGCTGGAGATCGACTACACGTTGCCCGAGGCGGGGCTGGTGTGCACCGTCTTCGACCTGAAGGCGACGGTGCGCAACGTGGGCGCCGGACCGGCGCGCGGGCTGCGGCTGACCTCCGGGCAGCCGCGCATCGTGGCGTATAGCGGCGGCGCGGCGCCGGGCTTCGAGATCATCGAGGTGCGGGTGGACGGCGAGTTAGTGGATAACGCCGCTATGGAGGTGGCGCTGGGCGACATCGCGCCCGGCGGCAGCGGCGAGGTGACCTGGCGCATCCAGGCCGGCCAGCCCGGCCAGTTCACCGAGTTCACCTCCGACTTCCGCAGCCTCAACTACCAGGGCCTGAACCTGGCGCCCAGTTTGCGGGCGATCAATACCATCTTAAGCGAAGAAGGCGGCGTCGAATGTGTGCCTTCCGGCCCGGGCGGCCCGGAAGGCACAACCTACTCGATCTCGGGTACGATCACAGATGGCAGCAGCCAGCCGCTGGAGGGCGTCATCGTCTCCTCCAACGCCCGGACCAACACCACCACCAATGCCAGTGGAGTTTACACCTTGACCGGCCTGACGACGGGGACGTACAACGTCATCCCGGCGACGGACGGTTACATCTTCTCGCCCACTCTGCGCAGCGTTGTCCTGCTTACCGATACCACCGGCGTGGACTTCGTCGGGGAGGAAGGCACAACCTACTCGATCTCCGGCGTCGTCGAAGATCGGGATGGCAGGCCGGTTTCCGGCCTGAACATTGCCCTGGATACGGGTCATAACATCACCACCGGGGCCGATGGCGTTTACACCCTGACCGGCTTGATCACCGGGACTTACGTCGTCATACCCGACGGCCCGGCGCTGGCCTTCTTGCCTGAGACCGGTGAGGCCAGTGTGCCGCCCAATGCCCCGGACGTTGACATTGTCGTCAGGACGTTGATTGCCGGAACGGTGGCCGATCAGGACGGCAACCCGATCGTTGGGGCAGATGTTGTGGCGAGGGAGGATAACAGTCAGGGTGAAGAAGTGGGACGTTATACCATTACGAGCGGACCTCCATATCACTTCGTCGATCTTGATCCGGGCACCTACTGGCTGCAGGCCAGTAAGGATGGGTATTACTTTGCTCCGCCCGAGGCTACGGTCACTCTGTTCAGTCCCAGCGATAGTTTGGACAAGGCTGTCGTTGAGCAGCAGAACTTTGATGGGGCTACGGCCAACCATACCGTCTCTGGTCAAGTGAAAGAGGTTAGTAGTAATGAGGGCGTTCCTGATGTGACCATCTCAGCGGTTTCAGGTGAAGCGGTGCATGGTGAAGCAACCACAGATGAAGATGGTTATTACACCATCCAGGGGCTCTTGGATGGCTACCAATATACCATCACCCCTGAAAAAGATAACTACACATTCGACCCCCCGGGCGCGGAAATTACTCTCCAGGGCGATACCACGCAGGACTTCAAGGGGATGTATATCCCGCCCCCGCCGGACATGCCCGTTACAGGCCTCAGAACAGGGGCACAGTACTTACGCTATTGGGGGGATGCCAGAGGCGGCTTCAATTATAGAGACGAAAGCAACCCTACAAACGTCCGCTGGAATCTAGAGCTTTCGGATGAAGTTCCCCCTCGCCTCAGTCAAGACGGTCAAGATTGGGGGGTAGCGACAGGCATTAGAGACCTACAAACCCAAGAGGGTGTTTATACAATTGTCCGAATGCGAATCTCAAGACCTTACTACACACATGGAGGGGACTACACTAATGATCTGGATTGCCAGGGACTGCGAGATTGGATGATCAATGAAGCAGACCCTCAGTATACTAATGCGGTAAATGCTATAAGCAGCATGGCTTTAGCAGATTTCCCCGCCCCAATTTTTGTCCTGGGCAATGAACCTAATCACATTGACCCGACAACGTGTCACAGTGACGAATGGAATATCTCAGCCGAAGAGTATGCCCACGTTTATAACTGCTACTACGATCACTGGCGAATTGAGCTGAATCGTCCACAGGCTCTATACGTAGCCGGTCCGGCCCAGTTTGGTCCTGCCTGCCAGAATGATGGGTGGTACAATTTCACACAAGAACTGTTAAACCCCTCAGAAGGCGAGCGGCTTGAATTGGCCGACGGGTTTGCTCTCCATGTCTATGGCTATTCGCCGCGGGGAGACGGAGGAGGAAATCCACTTTTCCCAAACTGGCTGGATACCACCATGCAGATGATTGCAAATCGCAGCGACACCGACTTGGACCAGCGGCCGGTCATCCTTACCGAGTACAATCCGGGGGCGACGGCCCATACAGTTAGCCAGCCTTACACTACTTGGGCTGACTGGTTCAATCGAACTTACTGTTGGGTCGAGCGCGCCAATCAGAATTACAGTCCGGATATTGTGGGGCTTTTATACTTTGTTGACGACGAGACACGAAACCCGGACGGGAGGGAAGCAAGCAGTGATTGGTGGGAAGTATCTTTGAACTATAACAATCCCCCATATCCTTGTGAGATAACTGTGCCTGTTGATCAATGTCAAGACTATGATGGCCAAATCCATATTGATCCCTTTGATACTATCCGGGTGGACGACTGGCGGAATCGGAGGGCGCATTGGCTGTTTTTGGGAACAGCTCAGCAGCTTGGTCCGGTCTATACTGTGGAGAATGGTTGCGCTTCACCAGAGTCTCGACTTCAAACGCAGGCCGGAGGTCTTCTGGCTCGCCCCTTGTTCGGTCCTGTGGCCGGACAGGCTGAGGTTCAGCAACTTCAAGCGTCCTCCACAATTGGTGGCGTAATCAGCGGCACGTTAGGGCTGTGGGGAGATTACAGAGCGTATTACGTCACTGAGGATCTGGAAGTTCCGGTCGGTCAAACGCTGACCATCAATCCAGGCACTTACCTGGTCTTTGAGCCGGGACGCCGGATGGTTGTAGCGGGTCAATTGATCGCCGAGGGGAATACTGTCTTCCCTATCCGCTTTATGAGCGCTGATGAAGCGGGGTGGGGCGGTCTCCAGTTCCTCCCCTCAGCGCAGGGCAGCCGCTGCCTGGGCTGTTACTTTGAGAATCTGGCTACGGGGAGCGTGGCGCTGGAGGTTCAAGCCCCCATCACCTTCCGATATGGCCTGATTCGTGACGTGCCGGAGGGAACGGCTATCTCCAGCACGACACCCTTCACGCTGTCAAACGTGATCATAGATTACGTAGGCACTGGCCTCTGGATATCTGGCTCATCCACTGCGACCCACAGGGTTTCACACCTTAGCTTGAGTCGCTACGATCGGGGAATAGTCAACCGGGGTGAGACTCTGTCGCTTGACAACTCCATTCTCGTGGGAGGTGAGGCTGCGATTTCGACTGAGCTATCGGGCACCACAGTTGTGAGCTATACCCTTTTGCACTATAATGACCAAAACTTTAGTACAGAGCCTGGCGCACAGCTTGTCTCAGGGGCTGGCATATTGAATACGGCACCGGGCTTTGTTGACTTTCCCAGGAATTTCCATTTGCAACCAGAATCTCCGGCGGTCAACGCGGCCGATCCCCAAGCGGACTACAGCAATGAGCCGGGCTACAACGGCGGCCGGGCGGACCTGGGGGCTTTTGGCAATACCTGGGAATCGACTGAGCAGCCTCCACTAGACCAGATGGGAGTGGCACTGGACGCCGGTATATTACAGCAGACCGGCCGACCAGGCCAGGTAGTCACCTTTACTTTCACTTTGACAAACAGTGGCAGCGTGTCCAGCACTTACACCCTAACGCTGCTTGATGGGAATTCCTCTTTCCGTAGCAGTCTGTTCGAGGATGGTCAACGTGCACCCTGGTCGGTGAAGCTGACTCCCCAGGAGTCTATCTCGATGACTGTTTGGGTGGAACTACCAGTCGACTTCACTCAGGGGATGACCAATACGACCCGGGTGATCGCCTACAATGGCTATGGGGTGGGAGCTAACCTGGAGCTGTTCACACAACTGGCTGCTTTTCAGGAGGTTGGCGGCCAGGTAGTGATGGAAGCTGAACATTTTGTTGAAGATATCGCCGGGAGTGAACGGGCCTGGTTCACTCAGACAGTACTTGGCGGCTACGTTGGGTCTGGCTATCTCAGTGCCCTGCCCGATACCGATTTTCAGTTTGGCGCTGGTTATAGTGCCACCAGTCCGGAAGTGATATACACCTTGAACCTGACTGTTACCGGCGTTTACACCGTCTGGTTACGTGGTTATGCCCCTAACGCAGCCGGCGATTCGATCTACGTGGGCCTGGACGAGCACCCGGCGGTGACTCTGACCGGGCTTGTGCCGCGCAGGTGGAGTTGGGCCGGGCTGAACGCACAAGGAGG
>CAZQDO010000372.1:0-6127 GCA_964592085.1 uncultured Anaerolineae bacterium
CGACCGATACACCGGTGCTGCCTACACCGACGCTGGCCCCGCCGACGAATACGCCAGCACCACCACCAACAGATACGCCAGTAGCACCCACACGGGCTCCGGCGCGTCCAACAGACACGCCAGCACCCCCACCGGCTACGCCGACGCCGACCAGTTCGCCGACCGTGGTGGTGGTCCAAACGACCGAGGTCCAACCGGCGCTTCCCGTCACCGGGGGAGATTTGAGGGAGGGCCTGATTCTGGGGTGGATGCGGGTAATGGGGGCGGCTGCGCTGCTGGTCGGTGGAGGGGCGCTGTTGCTTTGGCGAGGGCGGAAGGCGGGGAGAAGAAGATGATATTAACTCGACAATGTCAGACCCTTCGCTTCGCTCAGGGTGACATAATCTCCAATGTGATATTGTCAAGTTAAAAGATAACAAACTACAAAAGAGGAGGTACGACTATGTCGAACAAATGGAAAAAGCAGTTGAGGACGAGGGGCTATTTGATGGTGTGCGTCTTGATGGGCGTCATAGGCGCGCTGCTGGCGGTCGGTTGGGCGTCCGCGTTTGAGGGGCCAGGCGTGGAGATCGGGCCTGACCACACGCAGCAGGCCCACGTTGGGGAGACCCTTCTCTACGATCACACGCTGACCAACACGGGCACCCTGACGGACACGTTCACGCTAGAGGCCCTGTCAACGCAAGGTTGGCCGGTAGAGCTGGTGGGGGCAACTCAGCCGACGGGGACATTGTCGCTGCAAGTGGCGGCGCAAATGACGGCTGCCGTTCAGATCAGTCTGACGGTCCCTGCAGGCACTGTCGGTACGACGGACGCCACCCTCGTCACGGCCACGTCGCAGCTCAGTCCTACTGTCCAGGCCCACGCTACCGACACGACGACCGTGGTGCTCTATCGGGTCATCTTTCCGTTCATAGCCAAGCGCTGGCCTCCCGTTCCCTACTCAGCCACGTTGAATTCCATTGATAACTCAGATGGAGATGCCTACTACACGGTGAGCTGGTCCACGGCAGATTTGGCAGATGCCTACGTCTTGGAAGAAGACGACAATGCCAACTTTTCCAGTCCGACCATAGTCTACGATGGTGCCGGAACTTCGTGGTCGGTGCCTGCTCCCGGCAAATCCGCCGGAACCTCCTACTACTATCGCGTGCGCGGTCGTAACCAGTGGGGGTACGGGGTGTACAGTAACATTCAGTCTATCACCGTGCCGCCGTTCCTCGTCGCAGACACTCAACTCAATGCCGGAGAGTGCACCACGCTGAGCTGGAGTTTTACCGGCATCAAGGCGCTCCACATCGTCTTGGGTTATGGTTACGATGAAGAACCAATGCCAGGACAGAGTTCTCAACAGGTTTGTCCCAGCGTCACCACGACCTACGAGGCCATTGTGACCAAGCTTGACGATAGCGAGGTGACCTACGAGCGAACGGTCAACGTCAGTGGCACGGGTTGCGGCGACCCGATCGTTTGGTATTTTGAGCCAACGGCCTCTACCATTGGTTCTGGCGGAAAGGTCACTGTCTTCTGGCACGTGGAATGTGCCAGGGGCGTCTGGCTCCAGATCGGATCCGGTTCAGAGCAGGGTGTAACGGGCCAGGGTTTCAAGACAGACATCGTGCTCTACAGCACCACGACCTTCAAGCTCAAGATCAAAAAGGAAAATGGCGACTACGTCTATGCGTCGTGTAAGGTCAAAGTGAAGTAGTGGCGGGAGACCTGCTCCTTCAGGCCCGTTCGCGGCGCTGGTTCCGTTGGAGAACTCCTGGCACGCAGTGATGGGGTTCAAGATGTGGGGGATGCCAGGCAACCGGCATCCCCCTACCCGGACGGCAGCATCAGTCGTTTGCTGGAGATGAGAAGGATGAAGAGCTATCCGGCGGAGGAGATAGTCAATCTGAGGGACTCTGCCAGCATCCAGGCCAGAAAACCCTTGTTGGTCGCTCATCGGGGAGGCGTAATCGGGCCCGATGCTCCAGAGAACTCGCTGGCCGCCATTCGGCTGGCAGCCAGCCAGGGTTATGACATGGTGGAGCTGGACGTCAGGGAAGCGAAGGACAAGGAGCCAGTTCTCTTTCATGGTCGTGGTGGGGGTGGCCTGCTGGTGGACTGTGGCGTCGAGCAGGACATCGAGAGCCTGACCAGCGATGAACTAGTGGCCATCTACTATCGCGCCAGCAATGAGCCTATCGCTACCCTGGCTCAAGCGCTGGCGTTGTGCCAGTCCCTCAACCTGGCAGTGATGTTGGACATCAAGACTGACGCGCCCTCCGGGATATTCTTCCAGCGGATCGCCGAGCTGCTGAAAGCCCATGAGCTTGGCTCTGCCACCGTCACCATCTCGCATCACCCGCTCATCCACGAGTATCTGGCCGATCTGGTGATACTGCCCGTTTCGGAGCAGGATTCTCAGCGAGTGTATGGCGGTGAGATGCTCTCGCTGCGGGGGCGATTCTGGTTCGGTTGGGCAGCGAGGCTGCCTGATGCGGCGGTGAGTTTGCTTCAACGGAATGGCGCTTTTGTCATCCCCGCTATCAACACCTTTCACTATCCGGCCCATGCGCACTACGAGCTGGCGCGTCGAGATGCACAGCGTCTCCTCGCGGCAGGCGTGGATGGCTTCCAGATTGATTCTGTGTATGCAGACATCTTTCTGGAGCCGGATGAGGCAAGTAGCATTGAGAGAGCATTGTGAAAATCTATGCTTGTTCCGATCTCCACGTGTCACCAGATCATTTCTCAGGTCGAGCCAAGCTTTTTCTTGAGGAGGCGAGGCAGGAGGCAGACCTGACTCTGCTCTGCGGCGACATCTATGAAGGGGCGTGGTGTTATTTGGAGGAGAGCCTCGAAAGTCCAAACGGGCAGGAGCTGTGGAGCCTCATTCAGAGGCTGCCCGAAGCGGTCATCCTGGCAGGGAATCACGATTGGACTCTGGGAGACTACCGGGGAGATCCGCAGCACCGCGTGCTGAAGGAATACCGCTTTGAACTGGACGGGAGGAGCTATTACGCCACCCACGGCTGGATTGAATACGACCTGTCCTTGTCCCTTTTGGCTCCCATTTACCAGTGGATCTACCCGCTGCTTCCCGTCCTGGCAAAGTGGTGGACGCGAAACAAAAGCCCAAGAACGCTGAAGTTAGAGGCCCTGGAATCACAAGGCCCGGATATTCACTATTGGCGTAGAGTGCGAGAGGCGTCCAACCAGGCCATCTTCCAGGCCATTCGTGAGGGCTGCGTGCCGATCTGGGGACATTCCCATCGCAGGCACATTGATGCCTATGAAAAGTGGCTTTCAATCAATTGCGGCGATTTCTGTGAAGATGACATCGGAGGGGTGATCATAGAGGATGGGGTGGCCAGGGAATGGTAGCCGCCGATTGAAATCGGAGCTGCAGGGCGCTAATGCGCCGGGCGACCATCTACATGGTCGCGGCACTCGTCTGCGGAGGCTTCGTCGTGAGCTGCATGGTGAGCCTGTCGAACCATCAGCCGAACGGCAGACGATCAGCGTCGCAGACACTCCCCAGGCGCGATTTCAATCGCCAGCCTTTGTTTGCTCCACCTGAAGAGATTGCCAGAAAGCGGTGGAGAGCACCATACAGCGGGGTAGCTTATGAAGATCATACACTACAACTCACCAGTCATTCTGACCTTTGCCATAGTGATGGTTGTCATCTATCTCATCAGCGCGTTCCTCTTCCCTGAGTTTACGCCCCACTTTTTCCGGGTGGGGCCGACCTTTTCCTTTACTGACCCCCTGGATTACTTCCGCCTTGTGTCCCACGTGATGGGCCACGTGAGCTTCGATCACCTGTTCAACAACCTGATACTCATCCTCTTGCTAGGCCCGATCCTCGAAGAGCGATACGGCAGCTCGACCATGCTGCAGATGATGTTCGTCACTGCCTTGAGCACAGGCATCATCAACGTCCTGTTCTTCCCAACGGGCCTGCTGGGAGCCAGCGGCATCGTTTTTATGCTGGTCATCCTGGTTTCCATTGTCAACATGAAGAGTGGCTCCATTCCACTCTCATTTCTACTTGTCTCGCTTATATTCATAGGTGGGGAACTGGTTCAGGTGTTCCGACAGGACAACATCTCGCAGATGGCCCACATCGTCGGTGGGTCCATCGGGGCTGTGTTTGGGTTCAGGCTGGCTAAGCCGGCTGGTTAGTGTGCGTAGAGGACCACCACCATGAAGCCCGAAGAGAAAGCCAGGCAACGCATTGACAAGCTGCTCGACGCCGCAGGCTGGAGCGTGCAGGATATGTCGCGGCTCAATCTCAGCGCGTCTCTGGGCGTGGCGGTTCGCGAGTTCCCCGTGGAGTCGGGCTTTGCCGACTACGTGTTGTTCGTGGATCGCCAGGCGGTGGGGGTGATTGAGGCGAAGGCCGAAGGCACGACCCTCAGCGGCGTGGCCGAACAATCCACTGCGTACATAACCAGCTTCCCCGCGCACATTCCCCACGTCCAGCTTCCCCTCCCCTTCGCCTACGAGAGCACAGGCATTGAGACCTTCTTCCGAGATGAGCGGGACCCCGAAGTCCGCTCGCGCCGGGTGTTCGCCTTTCACCAGCCAGAGACACTTCAGGAGTGGCTTTCGCAAGCGGATACGCTGCGAACACGGCTCCAGCTCGTGCCGATGTTGAACACCAAGGGCTTGCGCGATTGCCAGGTTGAAGCCATCGTCCATCTGGAGAGATCGTTCGCCCAGGCGAAGCCGCGAGCGCTCATCCAGATGGCGACGGGCAGCGGCAAGACCTACGCCGCTGTCAGTTTCATCTATCGGCTCATCAAGTTCGCCAATGCGAAGCGCGTGCTCTTTCTGGTGGATCGCAACAACCTGGGACGCCAGACGCTGCGGGAGTTCCAGCAGTACGTGACCCCCGACGATGGCCGCAAGTTCACCGAGCTCTACAACGTGCAGCACCTGACCTCCAACACCCTCGACCCGGTCAGCCGGGTGGCGATTACCACCATCCAGCGGCTCTACTCCATGCTCAAAGGTGTCCCCGAATTCGACGCCGAGATCGAGGAGTATTCCTTGTTTGAGATGGAACCGGGGGATGAACAGCCCAAGGAAGTCGTTTACAACCCCCAAATCCCCATCGAGACCTTCGACTTCATCGTCACCGACGAGTGCCATCGCTCCATTTACAACCTCTGGCGGCAGGTACTGGAGTACTTCGACGCTTTCATCATCGGCCTGACGGCCACTCCCTCCAAGCAAACCCTGGGCTTTTTCAATCGTAACCTGGTCACGGAGTACAGCCACGAGCGGGCGGTGGCCGACGGGGTGAACGTGGGCTACGAGGTCTACCGCATCAGCACCCAGATCACCGAACAGGGCAGCACGGTGGAAGCCGGCTACTACATTGACAGGCGGGACAAGCTCACCCGCCAGACCCGCTGGGAGCTGCTGGACGAAGACCTGGAGTACGAGGCCCGCCAGTTGGACCGGGGCGTGGTGGCGGTGGATCAGATCCGGACGATCATCAGGACGTTCAAGGAGCGGCTGCTGGCCGAAATCTTCCCTGGCCGCAGTGAAGTGCCCAAGACGCTGGTCTTTGCCAAGAGTGACTCCCACGCCGAGGACATCGTCCACATCGTGCGGGAGGAGTTTGGCAAGGGCAATGAGTTCTGCAAGAAGATCACCTATCGCTCTGGCGAGAAGCCCGAAGACCTGATCGCCAGTTTCCGCAACTCGTATTTCCCCCGCATCGCGGTGACGGTGGACATGATCTCCACTGGCACCGACATCAAGCCCCTGGAGTGCCTGCTGTTCATGCGGGGCGTCAAGTCCAGGGTGTATTTCGAGCAGATGAAGGGGCGGGGGACGCGCACCATCTTGCCCACCGATTTGAGAGCCGTCACGCCCGACGCCGCCCACAAGACCCATTTCGTGATCGTGGACGCCGTGGGGGTGTGCGAGGACGACAAGAGCGATAGTCGTCCCCTGGAGCGCAAGCGCAGCGTGGCCTTCGACAAGCTGATCCGTAACGTGGCCCTGGGAGTCCGAGACGAAGACACCCTGTCCTCGTTGGCGGGCAGACTGGCCCGGCTGGATCGGCAAATCGAGCCCAAAGACCGCCTGGCAATTGAGGCCGCCGCTGGCGGCAATACTC
>CAZQDO010000373.1:0-6106 GCA_964592085.1 uncultured Anaerolineae bacterium
CGTGGCCCTGGGGGACCTGAACGGCGACGGCAATGTGGACGCCGTCTTTGCGAACGGTGGTCAAGTCAATCGTCGCTGTCTAGGGGATGGGGCGGGCGGGTTCGCCTGCGCCGATGTCAGCGCCGATACCAACACCAGCTTCGGCGTGGCCCTGGGGGACCTGAACGGCGACGGCAATGTGGACGCCGTCTTTGCGAACTGGAATCAAGTCAATCGGCGCTGCCTGGGGGATGGGGCGGGCGGTTTCGCCTGCGCCGATGTCAGCGCCGATACCAACTTCAGCTACGGCGTGGCCTTGACGACCGTGCAATGGCTCGTGCTCACCGTGAACAAGGTCGGGACGGGTACGGGGACAGTGACCAGCGACCCGGCCGGGGTCAACTGCGGTGCGGACTGCACGGACAGCTTCATTGAGGACACGGAGGTCACCCTGACGGCCCACCCCGGCCTCAAATCCTACGTCGAGTGGAGCGGGGACTGCACTGGCACAGGGGGCACTGTCCAGGTTACGATGGACAGCGACAAGCACTGCATCGCTGCGTTCAGCTATCCCGTGGGCGGCATCGTCGTGCCGGTGGACAAGTTGGGGCTGCTTGCGCCGTGGCTGGGGTTGGCGGCGCTAGCTGGGTTCGCGGCCTTGGGGGTTGTGCTGGTCAGGAGGCGCAGAGGCTAGTAGATGCATTTCACTTAGGTGCGTTTGAAACGGGTTGATGGGGATGGGCCTTGTGCCCGTCCTGGCACCCACAGGGGGTGTCCCCATAACTGAATGAAACATGCCCATTTCACCTTTGGGGCAAAAGCAAAAAGGAGGCAAAAGCAAGATGAAAGCGAATGTAAGGAAGTTCAGACTGGCGTTGACTGTGCTGACTTGGGTGGCGCTTTTTGTGGGGATAGCGGCGCTTGCCGTAAGCCCTGTCTGCGCTGATGATCCGGGAACTCCCGATGAGCGGATGCAGACCCCAGGGGAGCGTCCTGAGACCAGACCGCCCAGGTCTCCCCAAAGCCCCCCTCCAGCCGACGTCGGTAGTCAGGCGGAACCATCTGTAGACCTCCCAGATCTATCCCTGCCCAAACTTGCGGCTGGCCCTGGTTGCGGCGGGAGCTGGGTGGTCACGGCGATACTCGGAGACAGTGTCGCTCTTCCCGGTGCTATCTACACCCTGGACACCGCCACCAACACCCTCTACGGCCCTTTCCTGCAGGGGCAACTGGGCTCGGCAGAGGGGGGAGTACTGGACGTAGTAGCTGTGACTCCCAACTGCAGCACAGCCCTGGTATCCAACTTCGGGGACCAGACAGTGTTCTTCGTGGATGTCTCTGATCCCACCAATCCTTCTCTGCTAGGGTCCGTGGTGCTACCCTTGTTTGCTGAGGATATCGCCATCGCTCCGGGTGGCAAGTACGCCGTGGTTACCGATGGCGGGTTTGCCAGCCAGGTGGCCTCGATCAACATAGAGACCAGAACGTTGGTGGAGAATGTGGACATTGGCCCTGATATGGCTCAAGCGGTAGCCATTGCCCCCAATGGAACCGTCATCCTGGCCGATTATTGGGCTGGCGCACTGCACACGATGGTCCTGGACGGCTCAGGCCACCTGACTCCAGTCGCAAGCTACGGTTTTCCTGAGGACCCCGTAGTAGGAGACTGGGACTGGCCGATGAACGTTGCCGTGGCGCCGGATGGCCAAACAGTGCTATCTATCTCAGCTTACTACGACTGGGTGTCTGTCTTCCGAGTCACAGGCCCTGGGACCTTGGCCTACGAGGGGAGAGTAGACGGCATTGGTCTCGTGTGGGATGAGGCAAATCAAACCTGGATCGGGGGCTCGCAATCGGTGGCGTTTACTTGCGATCAAGCCTACGTGATCATCAATGGGCGTGAGACTCCTGAGGGAGATCCGCTTCCTAACCAGATAACGGTGCTGGATATCACCGCCCCAGGAGAGGTCAGCCTCAATACCGCTGGAGCAGCAACTCTCTTCAATTACAACGAGGGTGGGTTCTTTGGGGTGGACGTCCTGGCTGTAGCTGACGGCAAGCTGTATGTGGGTAATCCCACCTCCTGGAACGTGGTGAATTATCTGCACGTGGTTGACCTCACCAGTTACGACGTCGTTTCCAAGACTGTGGGCACGTTGGACGGCGAGTGGCCCATGGGCGTGGCCGCAATGACATATGCTACCCTCACCGTGGAAGTGGTCGAGACCGGCATGGGTACCGGCTGGGTCAGCGCCAACCCCACCACCTGTGACCCCAGCGGGATCTCCTGCGGCGCAGATTGCACGGGAACCTACTGCACTGGCAGCGTGGTTACTCTGACAGCCTACCCCGGTGTCAATTCCTACGTCGAGTGGAGCGGGGATTGCCAGGACACGGGGATCACCACCCAGGTCACCATGTGCGGCGACAGGCACTGTGTCGCCACCTTCAGCTATCCCATCGGCGGCATCGTGGTGCCGGTGGACAGGCTGGGACTGGTGGCGCCGTGGCTGGGGCTGGCGGCGCTGGTTGGGCTTGGGGGCCTGGGGATTGTGCTGGTCGGGAGGCGCAGAGATTAGGAGGTGCATTTTACTTGAGCGTTTGAAACGAGTTGGTAGCTCGCCTGGACGCCCCCAAGGGCTGCCCCTACAATTGATATGAAACATCCCATTTCATTACCCGACACGACAACCGGAAACCAGGTTTTTCGCCTGACAAGAGATTGGGGAGTGTTTCAGAACGCCTCAAAAAGCACTCACTGATTTGGTTCAGATGGCAAAAGCCTGGTTTCTCTCCGCACATCGGGTGGTGACCCCATTTGACTTCTGGGGCAAACGATAAGATAATAGTGAGAACAAAGAAAACAAGTAGGAAGGAAAGCAAAATGAGAACGGATGTGAGGAAGTTCAAACTGATATTGATCGTGTTGGCAGTGGTGACGCTTCTTTTGGCCATGGCGCCATTGGCCGTAAGCCCGGTCCGCGCGGATCCGCCAGTTGGCGACGAACGGATGCAGACCCCAGGGGAGCCTCCTGAGACCAGACCGCCCAGGTCTCCCCAGTGGCCTTCTTCAGAATCACCACTCACTGTGACCGCCTCTGCCGACCCCTTGACGGTAGATATGCCCAATGGCGGCGAATCCTGGGTGACAGGGACAGTTCATACCATTAGATGGTATGGCAACGGTTCCGTTGCTGCCGTGAAAATCGAATATTCCACCGATGGAGGCACGTCCTGGTCCACCATTGTTTCCAACACCGAAAATGACGGTGTCTACAAATGGACGGTGCCTAATACTAATATGCCTTTTACTGAATGTCGGGTGAAGATCTCCGACGCAGCGACGGGCACTCCCTCTGATGTCAGTGATGCGGATTTCTGGATTTGGGCATCCATCATCACGGTGGACGTGAATGACCTGGCCTGTGTGGGCACGTCGGGCCAGCCCGACCCCTATGCAGTGGTCTACTGCGGTATCCAGGATGCCATAGACGATGCAGTCCCAGGCGACACCATCAACGTGTCAGCAGGGACGTACAACGAGAAGGTGTTTGTTCGACAAGAGGAGGTAACCTTGAACGGAGTTCAGGCGGGGATGGATGCGCGCGGGAGGACGGGCCTTCCCGAATCCATCATCAGCGCCAACGATGCCTACGTCGTCGTGGTCCAGAAAAGCCTTGTCACTATTGATGGGTTCACCATCACCAGCACGTGGGACCAGAACACCGATGCGGCTGGCATTTACGTCTCCGACGCCATCGGGCAGCCCGGTGAGGGGGACACATGGGTTGAGCGAACGGTCATCAAGAACAACGTTGTTCGCGACCTGACCGATGGCCTTCGCACTGGGGGGCCAGGCATTCACGGCATCGTGGTGGGCCCCAAGACGCAAGGTACCGAAGTGGCCTACAACGAAGTCCGCAACCTGCACATGGCAGGTGCCGATTCGGCTGATGCGCCGAACGGGATCCTGCTGTGGGGCAATCCGGGCGAGGAAGCAAAGCACATCAACGTCCATCACAACCTGGTGCACACCCTCGATAACGATAACCCAGACGTGCATCCGCAGGGGATTCAGGTCGGGACGTATTCCCAATACCCCATCATCCATCACAACGAGGTCTATGGTGTGGTCAGGGGCACAGGCATCGCATTGATGAACAACCCTCCCCTTGACCCGTTCAAGCCGGCCGGGCCATGGAACAACGCCACGTACAATAGTGTCCACGACTGTGGTCAACGGGGCATCATGGTGCAACTGGCCTCTAACCTGTTGGGAAACACCATTACCGGCTGCCCTAGTGGCGTGTGGGTGGATTCCGAGGGCGTGACCATTCGCTTCAATAACATCTACGGCAACACCGACTTCGGGATCGAAACCGCAGGAGGCGTTGTGGTGGATGCCGAGGACAACTGGTGGGGCGATGCCAGCGGGCCGCAGCACACCGCCGGGGCGAGCACCGATTGCCAGTCGCCAGGCGAGGGTGGCTGGAACTGCGACCTGTGTAACCGGAACCCCAATGGCCTGGGAGACAGGGTCAGTGACAATGTAGACTACTGTCCCTGGCTGACTGAGCTCTACGTGCCCCCGCAGCCCACCTGCGGTGACTGGGTGATCACGGCGAACATGGCCAACGCTGAAACCGACGAAAGCTACTCTACTATCTACACCGTGGATACCACTACCGACATCGGGTACGGCCCCTTCCTGGGGGGGCAACTGGGCTCAGGAGGAGGGGCAACACTGGACGTAGCAATCACCCCCGACGGTAACACCGCCCTGGTGTCCAATTTCGGAGACGAGATGGTGTTCTTCGTGGACATCTCCGATCCCACCGATCCCCGTGCGCTAGATTACGTGTACATAGAGGGTGTAGCAGTGTATCTGGATGGCGCCTGTAACCCGCTACGGGAATATCAGACCATGTTTGCTGAGGACATCGCCATCACCCCCGACGGCAAGTACGCCCTGGTCACCGATGGCGGGTTTGCCAGTCTGGTGCCCTCGATCAACGTAGAAACCAGAACGCTGGTGGAGATCGAGTATCTTGATGATCCGTGCCTCGGCATCGGTCGTGATGCTCAAGCGGTGGCCATAGCCCCCAATGGAACGGTCATCGTGGCCGATTATTGGGGAGGTGCGCTGCACACGCTGACCATAGACGGCTCAGGCTACCTGACTTTCGCTGAAAGCTACCAATTTCCTGAGATCTACGTATGCAAGCAGCTAGACTTCGACTGGCCCATCAACATTGCTGTGGCGCCAGATGGACAAACCGTACTCGTTGTCACGGCTTTCTACGACTGGGTGTCCGTCTTCCGGATCACAGGCCCTGGAACCTTGACCTATGTGGGGAGAGTAGGGGACATTGGTCTCGTATGGGATCCCGCAACAGAATGCTGGAACGGGGGCTCGCAGTCGGTGGCCTTTAGCGGCGATGGGGATCAGGCTTATCTTCTCATCAATGGGCTCGCCACTCCTGGGGGGGATCCGCTTCCCAGCCAGCTAACAATCCTGGATATCACCGCTCCGGGAGAGGTAAGCGTCCATACCGCTGGAGCAGCAGACCTCGCGTATCACAGTTCGGGCCAGCTCTTTGGGGTAGACACCGTAGCCGTGGCTGGCTGTAAGGCTTATGTGGGCAATCCCTCCGGTTGGGCGGTGAATCATCTGGTGACCGTTGGCTTCACCGACTACATCTCCAGCTCCCTGCAGATGCCCGGCCCCGTCGGCGTAGGCATCTGCCCAGCCCCGCTGCCGACTACCCTCACCGTGGAGGTCGTGGAAGCAGGTGCGGGTATGGGCTTCGTCACCAGCGACCACACCGGCTGCGACACCGGAAAGATAAACTGCGGTGAAGACTGCACAGAGCACTACACCCCTGGCACCGTCGTCACCCTGAAAGCCCACCCCGGCGTGAAGTCCTACGTCGAGTGGGGTGGGGACTGCTCTGGCGCGGGCGGGGTCACCGCCCAGGTCACCATGGACGCCGACAAGACCTGCGTCGCCACCTTCGGTTATCCCGTGGGCGGCATCGTGGTGCCGGTGGACAGGTTGGGGCTGGTGGCCCAGTGGCTGGGGCTGGCGGCGCTGGTTGGGCTTGGGGGCCTGGGGATTGTGCTGGTC
>CAZQDO010000374.1:0-6080 GCA_964592085.1 uncultured Anaerolineae bacterium
TTTTGGCATTTTTTAAACTAGGGTTCTGAAACGCATGCGAGACCGTCCGTGCCGTAGTATCAATCCCTGTTAGGGTTTGGGCATCTTTGCAACTTGGCTGACTAAGGCGCCGGGAACAGTATCAGTGGCCTGTATCAATCCCTGTTAGGGTTTGGGCATCTTTGCAACGCAAATTTGCTCTAAATTCTTTCTGAAGGAGGGTATGAGTATCAATCCCTGTTAGGGTTTGGGCATCTTTGCAACCTGCGGTCCCCCCAACCGCGCTGACTTCGTAGCCGTGTATCAATCCCTGTTAGGGTTTGGGCATCTTTGCAACTAGGTTCCCATTCCGCTGAGGTAAGCCGCAATACCGAGTATCAATCCCTGTTAGGGTTTGGGCATCTTTGCAACGGATGAAATTCGTTAGAGGAAAAGAGGAGGAGCGTAGTGGTATCAATCCCTGTTAGGGTTTGGGCATCTTTGCAACATTCTTTGTTGTTAAAGGGCTAGTTTACCCTGTGTTGAAGTATCAATCCCTGTTAGGGTTTGGGCATCTTTGCAACTTAACGAGGATGGATCTATGAACCTCTGTTCCTTGTATCAATCCCTGTTAGGGTTTGGGCATCTTTGCAACTGTAGGTCATCTCCTCCCCACAGCTTGGACATACAGAGTCGTATCAATCCCTGTTAGGGTTTGGGCATCTTTGCAACCTGATAATGAGGATGAGGCATTAAGAACATTTTGGATATGTATCAATCCCTGTTAGGGTTTGGGCATCTTTGCAACCGCTCTAAAAATGCCTCCCTTTATCTCGCTTTTGCTCCATTCTCCTCCCGTTTCCTCGCCTCTGCGCCGGGCTTCCGAGCATCTCCTTTTTCACCCCCTTTTCACTCCCTAAATCACCCATTTGGTGAGCTCAACAGCTCGCCCTAGCTCGCGTTTCCTCACGTTTCCTCGCCTTAGCTCGATTTCCGAGCATCTCGGCCTTTTTAGCCCTCCGGACACCCCCAAAAGGCCACTTTTGGGGAGTTGCTTATGTAGAATCAACGAATTGGCGAATTAACAAGTGTTCTCATTCGCCCCTTCGCCGATTCGCTGACTCGCCGATTCGCCTCGTCTGCCCCATGCCCTGGGTGGTCTTGTAGCCGGTGCCGCAGAATTGGGCGAAGTCGGCCAACAGGCTGATCACCCGCCACACGGCCCTCTCCCGCCGAAAGATGGTGTAGCCACAGCGGCCCAGGCAGCCTATCTCCCGCGCCTGGCCAATGCGCAGCATGGCGGTCCTCAACTCGTAGCGGGTGATAGCCACCTCCGCCTCCACCAGGTCCAACAGGTCGCGGTCGAAGGCCGGGGCGCAGTGCCGGTTCCAGGCGTCCAGATACCCCCGGAAGATGCCCGCCGGCAGCGGCACCACCACGTTGCGATGGATGCGCCGGTAAGCCGTGGGGCTGGCGAACTCCAGGGTGAACCGCTTGTCCACCCTGCCCGCCGACGAGAACCACTTGTCCACCAGAGCCTCGGCCGTCGTCGTCCGCGCCCAGGGATGCGCCTCGCTCTCGGCGATGGGCGCCTGCGGGGCAAAAGTGGCCGGCCCCAACACCACCGACGATGGCAGGTTGGGCAGCACCTCCTCGGCCAGCAGGCGGGAGAGGTCAGCTCCGATGGAGGTGAAGCGAATCCAGTACCGCTCCCCCTCCCGCACCTTCGGCTGCACCAGGTTGGGGCGATCCCAACTGAACAGCGCGGAGACGGTGAAGGGCTTGCTCCGCCTGGCCGCGTGCAACTCCTCGGCCAGGGAGGGGTCTGCCCGCCCGACCAGGCTCAAAAAGAAGGCGTAGCAGGCCCGCCCCAGGTAGGGGCTCTTCTCTGGCGTGTTGGTGGCGGTGAGGGGGATGATGGTGGAGAGGAGCACTATGCCTCCGCCACCGTGACGCTGACCTTGCCACAGCCCTTGGACTTGAAGCCGCCTAGCAGGTTCAGGCTCTTTAGACGCTGGACGATCAGCTCATCAATGATGCGCTCAGCGTTCCAGCCGTTTCTCTCCAGCCACTTGTCGCCGCGAAACTCATTGGTCGTCCGCAGCGGGCGTGGCCGACCTAGCTCCCAGTCACGGGCCGCTTCCTTCATGAGCACTTCCAGAACGCCGGTGAACTCCACGCCATCACGCATGATCTGATACTCGCGATTGGTCCCCTCGGCCACCACGCCAGCAGCCCGATCAATGCGCACGGCATACAGCGCCTCCGGTGAGACCTCGGTGTAGAGATAGGGCACACGCACGAAGCCGACGAGCCCCTGCGACCCAAACAGGTAGCAGACGGGACAGATGCTGGATGACTTGCGCCGTTGGGAGTACATGCAACTGCCGCCCCTGCGATAGAGCCCTTTGTTGATCAGGATTTTCTCATCGGGCGATAGGGTTCTTTCCGACGACGGGATACAGGGCCTCATCTCCGGATCATCACCGTAGTGCTCGATCAAGTATCCCTCCACATTGGCCCGCAGTGCCCCCTTGAGAGACGAACCCTGCACCACCACTCGCCCGCCTACCGTAGCCACCGGGTTGTGAATGCCAGACATCACGTCCTCCAAAGCCCCGATGCGGAAAGGCTCCTGAGTGACCAAAGTCACTTGAAACTGCCGATATTCCACTGTCATCTTCGTTTGCCTCCTTTCGATGTTTGCGCCTCATCAATGACGGCGTTCAATTTGCCGATGATGTAGGAGCCGACCTTGACGTCAACCCCACTACGGCCTATGATGTCCAGCACCTCCAGCAAGATCTCGTTCCGCTGGCGCTCGTAGCGGTTGTCGCGTGGGTTGATTCGGCCTACCTGGAACACCCGCGCCGTCTGATAGCCCTCCTTCTCCAACACCTGGCGTAGGCCGTCTAATTGGGTGTTGCCGAACCACACCCCGCGATAGCGCCGCACCCCGCTCTTCTGGACTGCGGCCACGACCTGGTTGATCAATGCATCAACCGTCTTGTCTTTCTCAGCGCGCTTATCCGCTTTGCTCATGTTTCTCCCCTCACGATGAATGCATACCCCTCCACGATGCTGCCCTCCAACAGGGCTCGCACGTAATGCCCTCCGATGGCATACTGGGCGGGGTCCGGATCCGGCTTGAACAAGTATCCGTATAGCGGTTTGATCACCTCCTTAATCCCGATCCTATCTTTGTCCTCCTCCGGCAGACGGCTGAGCAGCTCGCCCTGTCGGGCATCCATGTTCACCGGACGGGGACTATAACACAGACTGCAACGCCCCAGGCCCTTACTTCGGAAAGCACCCAGGACCAGGTCAATTCGCTGATGCTCTGCCTCAGGTTCCTCGGCCCAGGCCTCGACGAACACCCGACCTCGCACGTCCGCCAGCACCTCGACGATGAGAGGGATCTTGGACACGCCAGTGGCCACGTCCCGTGGGGCATGGACGATGTGCCTGATCTTGGGGGCTTTCAGGTAGTCTTCGTCGAAGTAGCCGATGGCCCACACCTCTCTCCCCAGCACAGCACGCAACGCGCCGCTGATCTGAGTGGAGGGAATCGTCCGCACCGAAGGGCGAAAAGTGGCCTTCTTCACCCGCTCGCCCAGGCAGAGGATCTCCGCTTTCAATTTGTACTCCCAGAATCTCGCCATCGTTCATTCCCTCAGGATTTTGTAGTAAGCCAGGATGTCCCCCACCTCCATGCCGCTCAGCGTATAGAGATGGATCAGATCTGGCAATCGTCGCTTCTGCTCCATAAAGGCCGCCTGGGTCAGGATTCGGCTGCCGGTCACGGCCTCGATGCGGGCCAGGTTGTGGAGGAAGGTGCTGACCCGTCGTTGGTGCAACTGAATGGTCTCCAGATGCCTCCACTCCTCGAAGTCAACCGACAGCGGCGGCCTGCCCACCCGTTGGATGTTGATCGGTTTGTCACGAGGCTGCTGGAGATAGCGCCAGTGCTCGAAGAAGGGGAACTTGATGGGAGCCACGCTGATCGCCAGGCGGATGGGCGTGTCCTCTACGCAAGCAGGGAAATGCTCGCGCAGCAAATCGCCAAAGAGCCGCACTATGCCACCGATTTCCTCGCTGGCCATCAGCCGCACGATGTAGAAATCCTTGAACCTGCCGGCGATCTCCTCGACGTCCTCATCCAGGAAAAGCGGGGTGCCGCCGTCGTGGGGCTTCCGCAATCCCTGCGCGAAGCGGGCCAAAAACGCCTGATATGCCTTTGTCAGATCGGCCAGCACCGCGATGGAGCGGAAGTTGAGTTTCAGGTCCTCGGCCAGGGCAAACGAGCCCTGGAAGCGCTCCACAAGCTGATCCACGAAGCCATCGAAGAGGCGGCGGATGACGCGGTTGGCGGCTTCATAATCGAGGGTCAGCTTAACCCAGGCCACCCGGGTGTCGGGCTCATCGGTCTCCCAACGGTTTAGCTTGTGATACCAATGGGGCTCCACTCGAATCCCCCGGCACGTCTTGCAGAGAGACTCCACCAACGCGCCCCCTGGCTCCACCCAGGGTTCTTCCATAGCCTGTCGGATCTGGCACAAATCGCAGATCTCGGTGCTGTCAATAACTGCGTTCTTGGTGATGTCCTCCGAGTACAAACTGCCTTCCTCAGGCTTCATCTTCAGCTTCCTGATTTCCTGGCGTTCATTCTCAGCCTTTTGGCGGATACGCCCCAATTCCTCGATTTGAGCTTTGAGCGCCTTGATCTCTGCGCCTAACACTTGTATGCTCTCATTGAGGACCTTCTTCTCCTCACGCGGCGTCTCGTCGCTATCGAGTTTGGCCTTGACCTGAGCCCATTCTGCTTCGTTGGCCTCCAACTTCGCTTGAACTCGAGCGAGCTCATCCAACAACCGCTGGTGACGCTGAGGATACTGCTCCAGCCACGTGCGCAGATCGGGATAGAAGGTGTCTGGCGTGAACTCGATCCCCTCTGACTCCACATAGAAGCCTCGCTCCAGGTAAGGGGCCAGGATTTGCGCCGCCGTCACGCACCCATCGGTGGGCAGGAACAGCCAGAGGGTATCGGTGGTGTGAAAGAGAAGGTACTTGCCATACCGAGGGGATCGGGCCAGTTGCTCGGTCAATCGTTCCAGCACGTAGAACACATTGAGGTCACGGGCTCGCACCGGAATCTGAGGAAAGCTGAGCTTGCAGTGCAGGAGTTTGAAGCGCCACGTCTTCTTGGCTGCGCTCTTGGTGCTGGTGGGCCTGGCCTCCCCATAGCGCATTTCTTGCGGATTCTCAGCGTCGTCCACCTGGACATGCTCCTGCAACACAGCGAAGAATTTCCCCGTCAGTTCGCCATGAGTGCGCAGTGAGGTGATAACCCGTGGCGGGGTCTTGTCCTCCGGAACCCGGGCCATTGCCCCGCCGTACTCTTGAAAAAAACGGCCAGCATCAGCTTCATCAATCAGAGCGAACATCCTCCTGTAGGCATCCAGATCGGCGATAGGCGACCAGTCGTCAGGCTGCACCTCCAGCAACTGCTTATCTCGCCACAAGGTGAAGATCGAGGTAAAGCAATCTTCGGGCTTTACCGAAAGACGCGGCTCTCCTTTCTCCTGGCTCTCCTCCGGTGTAGCCCTGGAGCTGGACGATGCCAGGTTGTCGGCCAGGGAGAGGAGCAGCACGTCGGTTTTCAACTCCCCCTTTAATTGTGATCGGGCCAGGTCAGAACACTCGCCGGCGTGATGGCCCCGCACTCCCTGCCAGGTGGCCGATTCAGGCATCTTCACGCCCAAGCCCTCGAATGGCAGGTCACCTTTAACCTTCCCCTCGCCTTCGCCTCTTATGTAGCGCATGTGGTGGCTATCGAGATTGAGCCCTGCCAGGCCCAACTTCTGTTCAATGTCTTCCGCCACCTTGTTGTCATCCACCAACTTGCCGATATCGTGAATTTCTGGCACCAATTCAGACATGGCACCTCCTCCTGACAATCAGCTTTATACGAGCTTGTCATGCAGTTCCACAACCATCCGCCTCAAATCCGTCTCCAGGTAGCGATTCCAGTCCAGCCTCTTCTTCAAGTGCTCAGCCAATCCAAGCAGCCAGAGCAGATTGGATTCGAGATTGGAATCGTCCCAGGGCGAAAGGAAATAGCG
>CAZQDO010000375.1:0-6055 GCA_964592085.1 uncultured Anaerolineae bacterium
GCGCGGTTGCTTCAGCGAAGAGCTGAGCATCCACGCAAAGGGCAGCAGCATCACCACGCTGCCGGCGATCAGGATGGCTTGTAGCGCCAGATGGCTGAATCGTATCCGTCCGAGTGGAGACCTTTGCGAAGAAAGCGCGCTGTCTACCATGATTCGTCATTCCCCTGCTTCGTAGTGCACCCAGCGTTGTTGCAGGCGGGTTTGGATAAAGGTGAAGGTAAAGACCAGCGTGAACAACACCCAGGCCATGGCCGAGGCTTTGCCCATGCGACCGAACTCGAAGGCATTTTGGTAGATGTAGTAGACGATGGTCAGGGTGGCCTGCAGTGGGCCGCCCTGAGTCCGGGTCATGACGTAGGGTTCGCTGAACAGTTGAAAAGCACCGATCATCTGAATGACGAGCAAGAAGAAGGTCGTCGGGCTGATCATCGGCACCGTGATGCGGCGAAAGCGCTGCCAGGCGCTGGCACCGTCCACCTTGGCGGCGTCGTAAAGCTCTTGCGGCACCGCCTGCAAGCCAGCCAGATAGATCACCATGGTGAAGCCCGTGTTCTTCCAGAGGGTGAGGATCACCACCGCCGGCTTGGCCCAGGCGCTGCTCAACCAGTCCGGCGGGCTGATGGGAAAACCCGTCAGCTCTGCCACTTTCCAGATCATGGCGCTGATCAGGCCGAAGTCCCGGTTGAACATCCACTGGAAAACCAGGGCCGCGGCGACAATGGTGGTGACGACGGGCATGAAGTAGATCAGCCGATAGAGCGTGACGCCACGAATGGCCTGGTTGAGGGCCACCGCCAACGCCAGGCCGAAAGCCAGTTGGAGCGGCACGATGGTGACGGTGAAGTAGGCGGTGTTCCAGAGCGCTCTGCGGAAGATGGGGTCCTGGGTCAACAGTTGCGTGTAGTTTGTCACACCGACGAAGGTTGGGGGGCTTAAGAGGTTCCAACGAACAAAGCTAAGGGCCAGGGAAGCCACGACGGGGATGGCGACGAAGATCAGGAAGCCGGCGAAACTGGGCAGCAGAAAGAGGTACGCTTCCCACTGCTGATCGGGCCGCCAGCGGTTCCAGTAGCGTCTTGTTTGTTGCTGCATGTTCATCCAAAGACAATGGTGTTGGGACAGGTAAGAGTGATTGGGAGACGGGGCGAGGGAGTGACGCGGAGAGGGGGAGATTCCCCATGTCTCCGCGTCACCGCGTCACCGTGTCTCTATTTCGGATAGCCGTTCTCTGCCAGGAAAGCATCTACCTGGGCACAGATGTCCGGCAGCGCTTCTTCCGGCGTAACTTCACCAGCCCAGATGCGCTGCAAGCCGGGGCTGATGATGGAACCGTCCAGCTCGTCCCACTCAGGGAAGTAGCCGAAGCTGCCAACCTTGGCGTTCTCGCCCTCGGTGAGGAAGGCCTGGCGATTGGCTGGCGGCTGATCCTGCCCGAGGAAAGCTTCGGAGCGAGCAGTGGACCGCAGGGCCGGGAAGATCTCCCCGGAGGCGGTGTAGAGCTTCTGGCCGCCGTCGGTGCTCTGCAGCCAGCTCAGGAAGGTCCAGGCAGCCTCCTTTTTGTCACTGCCGCTGCTCATCACCCAGGCCGCGCCGCCAGCAGCGGCCGCCCGCTGGCCACCTTCGGGAATGGGCACCACTTCCACGTCGTAGTTCATGCCAGCGACGTTGAAGGCCGACACGCGGCTGGAGTTCTGGATGATCATGGCCACCTGGCCGGCCTGGAAGACAGCAGCGTCGCCGCCCGCCTGACTGAGGTTGGCGTCGCGCATGGCGTAGTTGTTGTCCATCATGTCAGCAAAGAACTTGACGGCCTCCATGGCTGCCGGTTCGGCCAGGGTGCATTTGGACGGGTTGCGCATGTCGTCGAGAATACCGCCCCGGTTCTGGACGATCCACAACGCATACTTGCCGCCCTCCATGCCCAGGGCGTAGCGAGCCACCCGGCCGCTGGCCTCCACCACGGTCAGCTTCTCAGCGGCCGCCAGCAGGTCGTCCCAGGTCCACGCATCGGTGGGATAGTCCACGCCAACCTCGTCGAAGATGTCCTTGTTGTAATAGAGCACCTCCAGGCCAATGTCGCGGGGGAAGCCGTACACGTCGCCCTCGTACATGGCCGATTCCAGCAGAGCCGGCCAGTAATCGTCCAGATCGTAGCCGCTCTTCTCAATCCAGGGCTGGAGGTTTTCCAGCACGCCGTCTGCGGCGTAGCGAGGCGTCGGCCACAGGAAGAGCACATCGGGAATGACCGACGGGTCGCCACTGGCCCAGAGGGTCTGCACCTTGGTGAAGTAATCGCTCCACGGCTCAACCATGGTCTCGATGGTGATGTGGGGATATTCGGCCATAAAGACGTCGGCCACCGCCTGATGGGTTTCCGCCTCCGCCGGGCTGCCCCAGAACGCCCAGAGAAGGGTGACGGGAGCGGGCTTGGCGAGTGCGATGTAGGCATCCGCTTCCTCGGCGCTGGGGATGAGGAGCTTCCAGCCGGGGTGGATCAGGTTGGGGTTCGCGATGAAGGCGAAACTGGCATCCTCCTCGTATTTGGCGTTGCTGGCGCCGACGATGGCCCAGTAGGCCGGGCCGCTGCCCAGGTACTTCTCCGCCAGGGTCCAGAGGTTGTCTCCCAGCTTGACCGTGTAGGTCATTTCCTCCTGAGCGAGGACTTCCGCCGCTGGCGGAGCACCGCTGACCGCGCTCACCCCCAGAGCCAGTGTCAGCAACAGGGTCACAATGAAAAGTATTCGGTTCTTGCACATTTGGGTTCCTCCTTTTTGGGTTTCACTACCGGAGAAACCAGGTTTTTTCCTCTCTAAACAGACAAGGCATCACCCCTGGAACGTGCTTGGGTGCGAGAGAACCGCTTTCTACAGCCAAAAAACCTGGTTTCTGAGCCGTTTAGAAAAAGTGTCCCGTAGCAAATCTTGGATATGGATAGGGTGGAAAACAATAGACATTATAGATTCATACCCCACTTCCTCCTTTCTTTGCTTGAGAACATTCGGTAACTGTTGACTTTTGCGATGATGAGTAGCTATCCGAAAACCCGCCCTGAGGCCCGTCCCCGGGGACAGGTGCGGAAGCAGTTTTCGGATAGGCTCCAAAAGATGGGGGATACTACCGGGAGTCTGACTTGATTGTACATCAAAATCAGTTGGTGGTCAAGCCGTCGCAACTTATGACGACGGTCAGGTGAATTGCGGCAAATACCTGGCGTGGATTGCGAGGAGCTCATCCAGCATCTTCTCGGCAGCCTCCCAGGACTGGATGACCGGATCAACCAGCAGGGCTTGCAGGGCCAGCTCCCGCGAGCCCTTCACCGCGGCATCAACAGCCAGGCTCTGCACGTAGACCTGGGGGAGCAGGGGTAGTTGTCGCGATTGTCAGCCAGCCTCGTGATGGATGAATGAAGACGATTTTCACAGGTCGCATGGATTACCCCCTATTTTCAGCCCAACACGATGCGCTTGAAAGACTCGGCGTAGGCCATACCCTGGCCCATCGCCTCGCCCCTGGCTCGGGCTCGGACCTTTTCCTCCCAACCCTGACTACGGCTCACCTGGCTTTCGTGCTCCCTGAGGGCGGCGATCTTTAGCTCGATGGTGTCGCTGATGTCCACCCACAGGTTCGGTGAGGCTGAGTTCCTAACGTAGACCTGTCGCACCGTGTGAGGCTCTAACCCTTCGGCCAGAAGCTCTGGGAAGATGTAGCGGGTGCGGGCCGAGGGAAAGACCGCATCCAGGGCAGCATCCCCAGCCGCGCGGTGGTCGGGGTGGTTGAGATAACTATCGCCGTAGTAGCGGACGGTGGGGTCCGGGCAAACGACGATGTCTGGCCGGTAGCGGCGGATCTCCCGCGTGAGATCCCGGCGCAGGGCCAGGGTGTGCTGAAGGGTGCCGTCTTCGTAGCCCAGATAGACGATCTCCGCCACTCCCAGAACCCGGGCTGCCGCGTCTTGCTCCGCTTTACGAATGGCGACCAGGTCTTCCGGCGTCACTTCAGGGTCATTGCTGCCGCGGCTGCCGTCGGTGCAGATCACGTAGATGACGGTTACGCCTTCCCTGGTCCATTTGGCCACCGTGCCCGCCGCGGTGAACTCTGCATCGTCGGGATGGGCCGTGATGACCATGACCCGTTCTATTTCTTCACTCACTCCATGATCTCCTATATCTGTTTTCTGTACCCCTATACTGTGTACAACTCCAGCGTCTTCCTGGCCAGCAGGAAGCCGCGCTTGATCAACTCCTCGGTGGCCTCCCAGTTCGCATCTTCGTGCTCGATGCTGAGCACAAAGTCGTACCCCACGTCGTAGAGGGCCGCTACCAGCTCCTGCCAGTCCACCAGGCCCAGGCCAGGCAGGCGCGGAATCTGCCAGCGGAATCCGCAGCCCAGGATGCCGTCCTGATAGAGCATCTCCTCGTCTATGGCCATGTCCTTGGCGTGCATGTGGAAGATGCGGTTGCCGAAATCATAGATGAAGCGGACGTAGTCAATCTGCTGCCAGACCAGGTGCGAGGGGTCGAAGTTGAGGCCGAAGTTCTCGTCGGGCACGGCCTCGAACATGCGATGGATAAAGGCGGGCGAGTGAGGCAGGTTGCAGCCGCCCGGCCAGGTGTCGGCCCAGAGCATGGGGCAGTTCTCGATGGCGATCTTCACGTTGTGCTGAGCCGCGAACTGGACCAGCCCCGGCCAGACCTTCACGAACTCCTCGAAATTGTGATCCCGGTCTTTGTTCCAATCGCGTCCGGTGAGCTCCGGGTTCCAGCTCCGCCCCACGAAGGTGCCCACGATGTCCACGCCCAGCATCTCAGCGCCGACGATGACCTTCTTCAGGTGGCCAATGACGTATTCCCGGTGCTCCAGATCAGGATGGAGAGCGTTGGGATAATACCCGAGGGAGGAGATCCCCAGCCCCTTCCTGGCCAACGTGTCGTTGATCTCCGATGCCCCGGCTGGAGTCAGCGAATCCACGTCAATGTGGGCGACGCCGCCGTACTTGCGGTCCTTCCCTTCGCCAGCCGGCCAGCAGGCGATTTCCAACATCTCGAATCCGCTGTCCGAGGCCCACGTTGCCAGCTCTTCCAAAGACAGGTTGGGAAAGGCTGCGGTCATTACGCCGATTTTCATGGTCATGTCCTCCTGTTGCGTTTTAGAAGAAACCAGGTTTTTCCCCCACTTCGACAGACGAACTGCTGGCTTTTGGGCTCTTCACGGTGCAAGAAGTCGCATCTTCTAGCCAAAAACCTGGTTTCTCACTTACTGACGACTAGCGATTCACCTCTATCCACCTCTGTTCCCGTGCACTGCGTTCGATGGCCTCGCAGAGCAAGATCTCTTCGTGGCCATCGGCGAAGGTCGGGAAGTCCGGAGGGATGGTGAGATCGCCCGCCCGGATGTAACGATACACCGCATGGTAGAGCTGTTTGAACGTATCGGGGAAGCCCTCGCTGTGCCCACCAGGATAGCCAGCGAATTCCTTCGACTGTGGAGCCAACAGCGAGGGGTCTTTCATTAACACCTCGTTCGGCCCATCGCGGCGGCCGACCCACAGCTCGTTGGGTCGCTCGGAATCCCAGGCCAGTGACGACTTCGACCCGTCCACCTCGAAGGCCAGGCGGTTCTTGCGCCCGGCGGACACCTGCGAAACGGTCATCACTCCTCTGGCGCCACCCTCGTAGGCCAAGAGCACTGTGGCGTAGTCCTCGGTGTGGATGGGTTGCGCGATGTAGTCCTCCGGCCGCAGCTCTTTGCCGGCGAAGGTATCAATGGGCCTGGCCGGTTTCTTGCGCACAGGGATGAAGGTGCGGAAATCGGCCAGGACCGCCCGGACGCACAGGCCGGTGATGAAACTGGTCAGATCCAGCCAGTGGGTGCCGATGTCGGCCACGGCGCGCAGGCTGCCCCCCAGCTCCGGCTCCAATCGCCAGTTCCAATCGGTGTCGTGGAACAGCCAATCCTGGAGATAGGAACCGCGAATGATGTAAACCTCGCCCAGGTCGCCACGCGCCGCTCGCGCCCGGGCTTCCTGGCAAATAGGGTAGAAGCGGATGTTGTAGTT
>CAZQDO010000376.1:0-6029 GCA_964592085.1 uncultured Anaerolineae bacterium
AGGTGGGGGGAGTCATCGTCAAGCAGGCATCTCTACATAACGAGGAAGACATCCACCGCAAGGACATCCGCATCGGCGACACCGTCACCGTGCGGCGGGCCGGTGAGGTCATTCCCTACGTGGTGGGGCCTATCGTGGATCTGCGGACCGGGGAGGAAGGAGTTTTCCACATGCCCGATCGCTGTCCTGCCTGTGGCGAGCTGACAGTGAAGCCCGAGGGGGAGGTGGCCTATTACTGTGTCAACGCTGCCTGCCCCGCTCAGTTGGTGCGGCGGGTGGAGTATTTTGCCTCACGGGGGGCTATGGACATTGAGGGCTTCGGCTCCCGCATGGCTGAGCAGTTCGTGAAAGAGGAGTTGCTCAGGGACGTGGCTGACTTCTACTACCTGCGACGGGAGGACATCCTGCCGCTGGAGGGCTTCGCCGAGAAGAGCACCGACAATCTTCTGGCTGCTATTGATGCCTCCAGGGATCGGCCCCTCTGGCGCCTCGTCACTGCCCTGGGCATCCGCTTCGTGGGGAGTACCGTAGCCCAGCTCCTGGTCGAGCATTACTCGTCCATTGATGCGCTGATGGCTGCTACTCAGGAGGAACTGGAGTCCATTGAGGGTTTGGGGCCTAACACGGCGGGTAGCATCGTGGAGTGGTTTGGTCGCGAGCGGCATCGCGCGCTGATCGAGAAGCTGCGGCGGGCCAGGATCAGGATGGAGGAGAGGGAAGATGTCGAGGAGGAGATGCCCCAGTCGCTGGCAGGTTTGACCTTCGTCATCACTGGCACCCTGCCCTCCATGAGCCGTGACGAGGCCAAAGCGCTGATCGAGCGTCACGGCGGCAAGGTCACAGGATCCGTTTCCAGCAAGACCGATTATCTGCTGGTGGGGGAGGCTCCTGGCGGCACCAAATACAACAAGGGTCGCGAGCTGGGTGTGCCCATGATCGGGGAGGCGGAGCTGCTGGGGATGTTGGAGATTGGAGGTTAGAGATTGGCGAGGGTTCTGCTCAAGCGAGGCCGTGAGAAGCCCGTGCTGAACCGACATCCCTGGATCTTCTCTGGGGCCATCAAGCGCATCGAAGGAGAGGCCGCCGACGGGGAGGTGGTAGCGGTAGCTGACTATCGGGGCCGCTTCCTGGCGCGGGGCTACTTGAACCGCCGCTCTCAGATTTCGGTGCGCCTCCTCACCTGGGACGAGAGCGAGGGCCTTGATGGGGATTTCTGGCGACGCTGCCTGGAGCGGGCCTTTGCCAGCCGGCAAGCCCTGGCCGATGATCCCTCCACCGACGCCTACCGCCTGGTCAACGCCGAATCCGACCTTCTGCCCGGCCTGGTCGTAGACCGTTACGGCGATTACGTGGTTGTCCAGTTTCTCACGCTGGGAATCGAGCGGCGGAAGGCTGAATTGGTCAGCCTGATGGCTGATTTGCTACAGCCCAGGGGTATCTACGAGCGGAGCGACGTGGAGGTGCGGGGGAAGGAGGGGTTGGCTCAGGTCAGTGGTCTTCTGCGTGGGGAGGAACCACCGGGCCTGGTGGAGGTCATAGAGAATGGTCACCGCTTCCTGGTGGACATAAAAACGGGGCACAAAACTGGTTTCTATCTTGACCAGCGGGAGAACCGTCAAAAGCTGACCAGGTACTGCGCAGGCAAAGAGGTGCTCAATTGCTTCGCCTACACGGGGGCTTTCGCCGTCTACGCCGCCGCGGCCGGGGCCGGGCGCATTACCAACGTCGAGTCCTCGGCTGAGGCCCTGGAGCTGGCGCGGCGCAACATGGCCCTCAACGGCTTCGTTGACCGTGACGACGAGTACGTAGCGGGCGACGTTTTTCAGGTGCTACGGGGCTACCGCGATCAGGGGCGGACCTTTGATCTGATCATCCTCGACCCGCCGAAATTCGCTTACTCCCAACATCAGGTGGAGTCGGCCTGCCGGGGCTACAAAGACATCAACCTCCTGGCCATGCAGATCATCGCTCCCGGCGGCATCCTCTTCACCTTCTCCTGCTCCGGCCTGGTAAGCCCCGATCTCTTCCAGAAAGTGCTCTTCGGGGCCAGCGTGGACGCAGACCGCGATGTGCAGATCATTGAGAAGCTCTCCCAGGCCTCCGACCACCCGATTCTGCTTACCTTCCCTGAGTCGGAATATTTGAAGGGGTTGGTGTGTCGGGTGCTGTGAAGTGAACAAGACAAGGGACAAAACAAAGCCGCCGACTTTTGCATTCAGCCGGCGGCTTCTCTCTTGGAATCCCTTGCCTATCGGGTGTAGGCATTTGGGGTTAATCAACCGGGACGCCGGCTCTTCCTAGTGTACCGAGGAACGCTTTGAGCACCTCGGCGTCCCACTGCTTGCTCTTCCCCCTTTTGAGAATCCCAGTGGCCTGTGCAGGGTACATGGCGCGGCGATAGGGGCGGTGAGAGGTCATGGCCTCGAATGCGTCGGCCACAGCCAGGATGCGCGCTCCCAGGGGGATCTTCTCTCCACTTATTCCCCCAGGGTAGCCTGTGCCATCATAGTGCTCGTGATGGTGCCGCACCATGGTGGCGACCTTTCGTAAGGAGGGGATGGGCTCCAGGATTTTGGCCCCAATGATGGGATGATCTCTTATTACTTCCCATTCCACGACGTTCAACACGGCAGGCTTGTGCAGGATCAGCTCGCTGACACCGATCTTGCCGATGTCGTGCAGGAGACCTGCGTAGAGGATGGCTTCGATCTCGTGGGTCCCTAACCCCAGGTCTTCGGCCGTAGCCGCGGCATATCTCGCCACCCGCACTGAGTGACCACGAGTATAGGGGTCTTTGGCGTCAATGGCGATGGCCAAGGCGACGATGATCCTCAAGGGGTCGCTCGGTACTCGCCTGTTCTCCGCCATTGGCCTCTGGGCTTCCATGGCTTGCTCAACGGTGGCGATCACCTCGTCAATGTCCAATGCCTCCGTGAGGCAGACGCCCTCGCTATTTCTGATGGCTACCTCTTCATCCAAGATCAGGTGCTTTTCCATAGCTGTTCGTCCCTTTTCGTCGTGGGGGTGTGTGATGTGTCGTGAGGTTATCTCTCCCTGTCTATGCACGTTTCGGTGCCGAGAAATACATCTACCACCAGGCTCTCACTGGCGGATCCAACTCCAGCGGCTAGCCACGCGCATGATGTCTGTGATATCTACGTCCCCGTCGTGATCGTTGTCGTAGACACTGCCAGGCGGCTGTGGTTGGCCATACTGGACTGTTACGACCATCACGTCAGAGATGTCCACGTCGTCGTCGCAGGTGTTGTTCAGCAAGTCGTGAATGGCGTCTGGCTCCACATCCGCCCAGTGACAGCCCAGGCTGGCAGCCACGTCTGGCTCACCAGATCCCAGTTGTCCAGCATAGTCCGGGTTGAGCTCATCCAGGCCCTGGACTTTGGCCGCCATCTGTCCCTCCATCTGGGCCGGGGTCAGCCAGGGAGCCAGCGAGCGCAGCAGGGCGATCTGTCCACTGACAAAGGGCGTAGCCATGGAGGTGCCGCTCCACCAGCCGTAGCCATCCACCGGGTAGGTGCTGTAGATGCTCTCTCCCGGCGCGGACAGGTCAACCCACGACCCGTAATTGGAGAAACCGGTCTTCAGCCGCTGCTCGTCCAGGGCGGCCACGGCAATCACTCCCTCGGCGGCGGCAGGGTACTGGGGCTCGGTGCTGTCCAGGTTGCCGGCCGCAGCCACAATCATCACGCCTGCTGAGCGGGCATAATCAGCCGCTTCCTGGAGCACGCCGGACTGAATATCGGTTCCCAGGCTCAGATTGAGCACCTGAGCGCCATGGTCAGTGGCGTAGATCATGGCCTGGGCCACGTCAAAGACGCTCCCTACCCCATCGCTGTTCAGCACTCGCAGCGGCATGATCTGGCTCTCAGGGGCCACCAGGAGAACGATTCCGGCTACGTGGGTGCCGTGTCCAACGGCCTCGTCAATCAGTTCATCGTCGTCATCGTCGAGACCATTCCCTTCGTCAGCCGGCACGGTATCATCGTCTACGAAGTCGTAGCCGGCCACCAGTTGCGGTGCCAGGGCGGGATGGTCCAATTGGACACCGGTATCCAAGACGGCCACCACCACGCCGCTGCCCGTGCTCAATTCGCGAGCCAGGGGCAGGTCCAGGTGTTCGTTGGCGTACTGGTCCATACCTGGCGCGGGATCATAGCCGGCCCAGGCGCCGATCTGATAGCCGCCGGCCTCCGGCATCTCTCCAAACAGGTTAGGCTCGGCGTATTCGAAGCGGGAATCGTTTTGCATGCTGTCCACAGTGTCCCGTGTGTTGGTTCCGGGCTCCAGGGCTAGCAGGTAGATGTAATCCAGCAGGCGGCCTAGAGTCAATGCGTCATAATCATTGTGGACGCCGGCGATGTCCGCCTCGGGTTTCAAATGGGCTATCACCTGAGACGGCACGTAGTAGCTCTTGGTCTCGATATTGGTAGCGTAGTTAACGCCATCTAGCACGTAGTATTTGACGCTCACGTGGGCTCTGACTTCCAGCGGCCCGTGATCCTGTCCGAACTTGGTGCTGGCCTCGGCCACAAAGGTCATTGCAGTGCCGGACTCGTTCACCACCATCCAGGTGCCAATGAACCGACCCGCCGGATCAGGATCGGGCATGCTCTGTACAAACCCGAGGAACTGGTGCTCGTCAAACTGGACGTGTTGCCAGGCCGTTTTGTAGTGATCAATGGCCTCGTCGTACTGGGCCGCCTCAATCTTCTCCTCGGCCCTGGCTATTTCCTTCTGGGCCTCGGCGATTTTGTACAGGAGTCTCTGGCACTTGGTGTGATAACTGTCTGTCGTATAGCAGCCGGCACCGTGCGCTCTGGCAATGGCCTGCTCGACGGCTGTGGAGGCGAGAATCCGGTCGGCCGCGGTGAGATAGCCGATGGCCTCCAATGCGCGATGATTCACAGCCTGATCGCTAGTGGGTTCATTCAGGATATTCATCAGTTCCTCAACCGCAGCTTTCTCCTCGTCGAAGACCTGCTTGCCCTTGCTGGTCAGTTTCCAATCGGTCTCCCAGAGGTCGGGCTCCAGACTGTTCTCGATGTGCTCGATGGCCTGTCTGATCCGGTCGTCCTGCCACGGATTCGTTGGCTCGACAGCCTGGCCCTCCAGGGTCTGTATGGCGGTGTGTTTTAGCTCGTTGGGGTTGTCACTGTTGCCATCATCGCCGTAGAGTTCGAACTCAACATCTTGCGCCGGCCCCGACGAATCACGATAGGACTTTGGATCCTGGGCGTAGGAAGCCGTCACCAGCAACGCAAGCAGCGTCAATAGAATACTCAGCGTCTTCAAGAACTTAGCACGGTGTAACATCGTCCTTACCTCCAGCAAATCAGACTGACGTGGTAGGGCAAGATGGCATCTTGCCCTACGAAGAACTCAACACTGGCCCACCAGGACGAACGGTGCCCAGTAGTAGGGATGGGTCTCGGTGGCCAGCAGTGCCCGTTGTGCGGCTCGCAGTGCCGCAGCCTTTGATTGGCCAGCTTGTAAGCAGTGGTAGAACTCCTCCATCAGCCGGGCAGTGCTGGCGTCGTTGACCAGCCACAGGCTGACTACGAGCGACGCCGCCCCACCTCCCAGAAAAGCCCGGGTCAATCCCAGCAGCTCGTCCCCTTCTATCACCCGGCTGCGGCCAGATTCGCAAGCGCTGAGGGTCACCAACCCGGCCTCTATCCGCAGCTCGGTTGCCTCGGCCACGGTTAGCCAGCCGTCCCCCAGCCGTAAGGCGGAGAAGAGGGGATTGTCGGTCCGGAACAGCCCGTGGCAGGCCAGGTGGAGCAGATCCCGACCTGGTGCCGCGGCCTGCAGTGCGGGCATGGTGGCTTCCTGGCCCTGCAACAGTTGTGCTCCAGGGAGCAGGGCGGCCACGGTCTCGGCCTCCTGGGTGACATAAGGGATACCGGTGTCGGGGACACCAACCACCAGCGCCCGTTCCAGCGGCCTTCGCGGGCGGCTCTGACAGCGCGCCATGACCGTGGCGCTGGTAGCATAGGAAACCTCGTAGCGCT
>CAZQDO010000377.1:0-1995 GCA_964592085.1 uncultured Anaerolineae bacterium
ACGAGCCCAACAATTCCCGCAGTGGATCCTATGGCCCGTTGACGTCAGGCGTTGTGTATGCGTCGTATATCTGGTCCGCAACCGATACCTGGGATTGCTTTTGGTTTGAGCCATCCAGTTTGGGGACCACCACTATTGATCTAACCAGCATACCATCCGGTACTGATTATGATCTTCAGCTTTACGACTCGGCTACCGGCGGCCCCATCAAAGAGTCGCGGAATTCCAGCAATGCTGACGAGCGGATTGTTCACAGCCTGAGTCACACCAACAGACACTACATCTGCATTTATGCCTTCAGCGGCTGGAGCAGCACCAATAGTTACCTGTTGAGCGTCACCTATCCGTAAGCGATCGGGGTGGAACCTTTATCTGTCCACCCCCTGCTCTGGTGAGCAGTACATTGCCTGATGTGTGAAACACCAAGGAGGAAAGCCTATGAACTGTCCAAATTGTAATGCCCCCAACCGGGCTGAGGCCCGTTTTTGTGCCTTGTGCGGCGCGGCGCTGAGCTCGCCCGTGCCAGACGCCGAGGCGCCGGTCTCAGGCGAGCCGGATGAAGCAGGTGGGGAAGATGTTTCCACAACTCCGACCCTGGAGGTTGAAACGCCAGCCCCAACCGCGCCGGCCGAACCGACTGCTGAGTTAGCAACCCCATCTAAGCCGGTCGAAGGGGTTGCGGCAGTGCCTTCTTCGCACCCGCCAGACGTTGAAACGCCAGTCCCAACTGCACTGGACGAGGCACCTGTCGCTGACACGATGCCCCTCACGCCAGACGGGGCGGGCACAGAGGAGGCCGCTGTGCCACCTGCACCCACCGCCCCGGCCGCCTCACCCAGCGTAGAGCCGGAACCCTCCCCCCAGGTTAGCCCACTGTCGCCAGGCCCGCTGGCTCCAGGCACCCTGCTTCAGGAGCGGTTTGAGATTCTAGGGATGGTGGGCCACGAAGGAGAAGAAGCGCTGTACCGGGCCTGGGATCGGGCTCAATGTTGGCAATGCGGTACCACCGGGACGCCCCATGGCGAAGCCTTTTGCGCGAGTTGTGGGGCTGAACTGGCAGCTCGCCAGGTTTTGTGCCAGGTGCGGGAGACGTTTGCGGAACCAGATGAGACGGCAGCCGGTGCCATCGCCAGCTTTGGCGCCAACGGCCGCTGGTACGTTGTTTTGTCAGAGGAAAGTGTTAGCGCAGAGCCGGAGAAAGCGGAAGGTGACCTGCGTCTGAGCGTTGGATTTGCCTCTCACCCAGGCCAGGTACGCGAACATGACGAGGACAGCCTGCTGGTCCTCACCTTGAGTGGAATGTTTGAAGGCCACATCGCACCTGCACTGGGATTCTACGCCGTGGCGGATGGGTTAGGAGGTCACGAAGGGGGAGAGGTAGCCAGCCGCATGGCAGTGCGCATCGTAGCCGATTGGGTGGCGCGCCGGGTGTTGCTGCCTGAGGTGATGGGTGAAACCTGTCTGGAGGAGACGGCGGTAGCCTTGTTGACTCTGGCGGTTCAGGAAGCCAACGCTCGTATCTACCAACTACGCCAGAGGCAGGGCACCGAGATGGGCAGCACATTCACCGCTGCGCTGGTGCGGGGTAATGTGATCAACGTGGTCAACGTAGGAGACAGCCGAACTTACCTGTGGCGCGATGGCAAGCTGGAACAGATCACCACCGATCACTCCGCGGTGGCACGATTGGTTGAAGTCGGCGAAGTGCAACCGGAAGATATTTATGCCCACCCGCAGCGAAGTACCATCTACCGTAGCCTGGGAGACAAACCTACTGTCAACGTTGATAGTTTCACGCGTCGCTCAGGGTCTGGCGACCGCTTGCTTCTCTGCTGCGATGGGATATGGGAGAGCTTGCGCCCCGATGGGCTGGAGGAGGTGCTACTGGCCGAACCTGATCCACAGCGAGCCGCCGACGAGATGATCAAAAGGTCTAACATGGCCGGTGGGGAAGACAATCTAAGCGTCATCGTGGTCGCCATAGAAGGATAGAGA
>CAZQDO010000377.1:2005-6020 GCA_964592085.1 uncultured Anaerolineae bacterium
CAATGCGGTGCACACAATCGCGAAGGTGCCTCATTTTGCAAGGGCTGTGGCAGTCCGTTGCGAGCTGTGCCAGCGCCTCCGCCACAGGTTCCGTCGGCAACGCCGGGGCCTGAGCATGAACCTCCACATTCTGGGACGCGGGATGCACCGCCTCCCTACGCTGCGCAGCCGGTGCCTCAGACGCCTCCTGCGCAAGTTGCGCTGTCATCGCCTCAGTCTAAACAGACGGCCGGCAGCGGGCTGACTGTCTTTGGCGCGCTGTTGATCCTCTTCGGATTCATGAGCACCTGGGCCTCGTGTAGCGGCGTGGAGTCCAGTGGCTTCGAGCTGGCTCAGTCGGCTACATCCTCGTACGGTGGGAGCGAGAACGCGGCCGTGTCGTTTCTGTGGCTGGTACCGTTGGCTGGAATGGGTCTCCTTATCTTGAGCGGTCTCAACGCCATGCGCAACCTGGGGTGGATTTCTGCCTCGCCTATCTCTGCCGATGCAACGCGTGTGCTTTGCCTGGTGGCTGCTCTTGGCGGCCTGGGTGTGGCGGGTCTGTTTTTTGTGCGCGTGCTTGCCGCAAACGCCGAGGTAGGGTTTCAGGCGATTACGTTTGGCGGAGGCTATTGGATGAGTGTTTTCGGCTTTCTGCTATCCGTAGCTGGCACAGCTTTCACCTTTGCGGCCAACCAACCGAGGGACGGACCGTAACCCCAGTCTGTCAAGCGGAGTGTTAGCCAACATATGGAGATAACCTATGACAAAGAACTTTCTAAGACGAGTCTTGACCATTGGCCTGGGAATTGTGATGTTGGCCCTGGTCGGCTGTACAGTAAAAGTGGAGGTTACCTTTTACGGCGACGAAGCGTGGGAGGCCGTTCAGAGGGTCAACTTCGCCCCCGGCGAGATGTTTGGCGGCGAGGCCAGCACCGATATGCAGATCGAGCAGACCGTGAATGAATGGCGAGCCATGGGCATCGACGTAGAGTGGCATAAGGATCACCCTGGCGACGGCAGCACCACCTATGTCATCGAGGAGAAAGGCCAGGGTTACGACCTGCTGTTGGCGACCGTTTTCAACGAGGGAGTCACACTCTATGAGGATGCGGAAGGCCAGATTCACTTCGAGTGGTATGGCAGCAGTGGTCTGGTTACGCAGGAGGTGCAATTGACAGGAGGACGTATCATCTCCAGCGATGCCGACGCAGTACAGGGCAACACTGCCATCTGGTATAACCCCGAATCGATAGAGGCGGTGTTGACACCTGCCTCGCGCTCCGTTTTGGGGAGCGTGCCGCTTCTGGGCGTTGTGTTAGCTATTCTGCTATTGGCGGCTCTAGCCGGGGTTGTTGTCGTCGTGGTTCTGCTTGCCCGGCGCAAGCAAGCTCAACCCATCCCGGTCCATAGCCCTGCTCCAGCGCCGGTGACGCCCGCAGTCCCCCATCGCTGTATCTATTGTGGGGGTGAAATCCGCTCCCAGGCACGCTTCTGTTCGCATTGTGGAAAACCACAGACATAATTAGGAGGAAATAATATGAGACTGATAGCACCCGATGGAACGCCGTATCCCTTATCTCAGGCCACAATGTCAATTGGGCGTGCCCCGGCCAACAACGACATTGTGCTGGATGACGAGCGGGTATCACGCCAACACGCACAACTACAGGTACAGGGCACCACCGTCACCATAGCCGACACGGGCAGCCGCAACGGGACCTTCGTCAACGGGCAGCCGGTCACGGGCTGGCAATCCCTTAATCCGGGAGACGTGGTCAGCATCGGCGGGCTACAACTGACTTACCAGGCAGAACACGACATAGACGCCACCCAGGCTCTGGATGCCGCTCAACTTCAACCACACCCCGAGCCCGTACCGTCGGCCCAACCCGTTCCTTATCCCTACCCGGTGCCACAGCCCACAGCTCGCCCTCAAAAAGATCGTGGCCTGGCCATCATCCTGGAAGTACTCCCCGGCCTGTTTGGCATTCTTGGCATCGGCTGGATATACGCCGGCAACATAAATACCGGGCTGGCCGTGTTGGTCGGCAACTTGATTTACATGGCCATCGGCGCAGTCATCGGTGTGATCACGGCTGGCATCGCCCTGTGCATCTTGTGGCCATTGGAGATTGCCATCTTGGTGCTTTCGGCAACGCAGCTTAATAAATATATTCGAAAACATCCTGAGCTTTTTGGTACGTAACCCTGTCGCCCATCTTTGAGAACGTGTAAGGACAGGCAGGCACTTTCGCCCTAAATCACGGCGAGAAGAAGGTTCTCGTCCGTGTCAATCTATTGAAGGAGGTGTTGAATGGCCGGAGAAGTAAGTCTTAACGTGCAACTCAACAAGACCCAGTTCCCGGTAACCGGGACGCCGCAACTGGCCTATGTGCTCATCGAGGCCATGCCTACGGCTGCCCTGGCCAACGTGCAGATGCCCATTAACTTTAGCCTGGTGTTGGACCACAGTGGCTCGATGAGCGGCCAGAAGCTGCGGGATCTGAAGGCCGCCGCCAAATTGGCAGTAGACCAGATGACGCCCCAAGACGTGGTCTCCATCGTGGTTTTTGACGACAAGGTGCAGGTGATGGCACCCTCTCAACCGGCGACCGACCCCAATGGACTCAAGCGGCAAATCGACGCCATCAAAGACGGAGGCGGAACATCCATATCGCTGGGAATGCGCGAAGGACTCAACGAGTTGCGAAAATCGCTCGACCCCGGGCGCGTCAGCCGTATGCTGCTGTTGACCGACGGCGAGACTTTCGGCGACGAAGACAAGTGTCGGGCGCTGGCGGCCGATGCGGCCGGAATCGATGTATCCATTATGGCGCTAGGCCTGGGTGAAGACTGGAATATGGAGCTGCTCGACTCCATTGCCCAGAACAGCAGGGGAAATTCGGATTTCATCCCCGAAGGCGAACCACAAGTCATCCTTAACGCCTTCCAGCGCTCGGTGCAGGCGGCTCACGGGGCAGTCGTTCAGAACACCGAAATGGTGCTGCGTCTGATCCCCGGTGTGTCGCCGCGCCAGGTATGGCGCGTGGTGCCCTTGATCGACAAACTCGACCATCGTGCCTTGTCAGACCGGGACGTTCAGGTGTCATTAGGCGACCTGGCCAAGGACGAGGGACAGACGGCGCTGGTAGAGCTGATGCTGCCCCCACGCCAGCCGGGCAGTTACCGGCTGGCCCAGGCCGAGATCAGCTACGACGTTGCCGCCTCAAGCTTGATCGGCGAAAGGGTGAAAGTAGACGTTGTGGTCGGTTTCACCCCGGACCCGACTCTGGCAGCCCAGACCAATCCCTACGTGCTGAACATCGTGGAAAAGGTCACCGCCCACAAATTGCAGACCAGGGCCCTGGACGAGGCCGCCATGGGCAACATCGTAGGCGCTACCCAGAAGCTGCGCGCGGCCGCCACCCGGCTGCTGGATATGGGTGAGCAAGAGCTGGCCCGGGCAGCCATGCAGGAAGCGGACAACCTGGAACAGCAGGGGCAGATGTCGGCCGGTGGCACACGCAAACTGCGTTACGAGACGCGCAAACTGACTCAGAAACTTGACGAATAGGCAGTCGTCGGCGATCAGCAGCCACTCATTGTAATCGGAAGCCAGTTGCCGGTCGCTGGCACCCCGCCAAGAGAAATCTGAAAGGAGAAGCTTGACATGATCACTTGCCCACATTGTGGAACTCCGAATGAAGATGGTGCCGCTTTTTGCGATAATTGTGGCACGGCCCTGTCGGGAACCGGTGCCCCCCAGCCGCCCGCGGCAGGCCTGCCGCCGACGGCCGCCGTTGGCGGAGGTTCGACCTGTCCTCAATGCGGCCATGCGGTGGTAGCCGGAGAGGCCTTCTGTGAGAACTGCGGCGCGGCCCTGAGCGGTGTAGCGCCCACGCCACCGCAACCGGCGACACCACCGCCGCCGCAACAGCCACCGGCACCGCAGCCACCGGCACCGCGGCCGGTAGCCCCCGCGCCGCCCCCGGGGCCCCCCCCGGCCCCGGGGGGGGGCGGGCCCCGGTGGGGG
>CAZQDO010000378.1:0-4567 GCA_964592085.1 uncultured Anaerolineae bacterium
TGGGGGCGTCGAGGGGGCCGCGGATGGAGCAGGCGGCTTCCCAGAGCCAGTTTTCCAGGGTGGTGATGTCCATAGGGTACCTCGGTTTAGGGTTGGGTGGTTAGGGTATGTGTCATTTTAAGGTCTCCTCAGGGCCAGGCAGTGGTGGAAGGCGGCGTGGGCCGGCTGGGGCTGGGCGAAGGCGGTTGGGTTGGTGGTCATTGGGTTAGGTCCTTGGTTTTTGGGTTGAGCCGCGGCCCGCCTGCGGCGGGATTCAGGGAGCTGTTTTTGCATGGCAAGGTTCTTGTGTAAGTATGTTTCTCCTGTTGCATGGGCCAGAGGCCGGCGAGTCGGAGTTGCAGAGGGCAGGGTTTTCAGAGTTCAGAGTTAAAGAAAGCCGGGGGCCACGCACAACCGAAACCCGAAGTTGCCGTCCCCGCCGCTCGGCCCGAACCCGAGGCGGCACGCGCAGCGAACGTACCAGCCACTATCGCCGAACGCACCGCCGCGCACCACCCGGGCGGTCAAGGCCTTTGGATCCTCCTGGCCATTCTCGGGATCATATGGATAGCCTTTGTACACACTCGACGTCCATTCCCACACGTTTCCAACCATATCGACGCAGCCATAGGGACTATCCCCCCGGGGCGAATACCGGCCTACGGGCGTGGTGTGTCCTGGTCCGCTTTCATGGCAATTACACCGTTTTGCATCCCACTGATTCCCCCACGGATAAATCCGCCCATCCGTGCCACGCGCTGCCTTCTCCCATTCGGCCTCAGTGGGCAAGCGGTAAGACTTCCCCGTCATCCTGGACAGCCACCTGCAGTAAGCGTTGACATCTTCCCAAGCGACGAATACTACCGGCTGATCAGATCCAAGAAATGATTTGTGGTCTTCCCTTTCCCAATGGTACGGCTTGTCGTGTCCGGTTGTGTCTACAAAGCGTTTGTACTCGGCATTGGTGACGGGGTACTTGGCGATGTAAAAATTCCCCACGTAAACCTGGTGCTGAGGGAGTTCGCCGTCAAATGCTTGTGGGTCCTGCGTCTTATCACTCCCCATAATGAACCGGCCGGCAGGGATAAGGATCAGCTCCGGCTCCAGCCAGGTGCCTGGCCTGGATTTGGGTCCCGGGCGGGTGTGGGGGGTGGGCCCGGGGGCTGGGGCGGGGGCTGGCGCGGGGGGGGGGGGGGGGGGGGGGGGGGCGGCGGAGGGGGCAAGTTGGGTGGGCTCTGGCGACGGGAGGCTATCCAGCAAGGGCTTTAGTCTCTCCTGATACAGCTTGTCTTCGACCAGGGCGTCGCGTACAGCCGCCGCCGTGCCCAGGAGCAACCCTCCAATGACAATATCTCTGATCTGCTTGAGAAGTTGTTTCTGATCCTCACGCTTGGCCCGCTCTACCAGGTATTCAATATGTTCTGTCAATTCTTCGAGGCGTTGGTGATCAAGCTGGCTCTGTTCGGCTATCTCTTGGACTGTGCCCTTCAGTTCCTCCACTTCTGTTGTCAGTTCTTGCTCTGGGGCGGAAGGGGCATTGAGCTCGCGTCTAAGCTCCCTGACGAATCCCCCGATATCTCGAGCAATGGCTTCGAGTAGGGGTCTTCTGCCTGGATCGGGTACGTCTTTTTTGGCCATGGCTGGGTACCTCAAGGCCGCGCCGGGCCGGGCGCGGGCTGGGCGATATCACTCCCCAGAGCCGGAACGGTGTGGCAGGTCGTCGGCTTTTGCATAGCGTCGCTCATGCTTCGCTCGCTTTCAGGTCGCGCAGCAGGCGGTCGAAGGACTGCTGATAGGAGTCGTGGTCTTTCCAATGCGAAAAATCAGGCACAAAATACTCGCGCACTTCCACGGCCAGGTCCTTGCCCGTATCCGCGTCGAAACACTCCCAGGCCCGGATCGTCTCCCAGTCCACCAGGCGGATGGGAAACAGCTTGCGTCGCCTGTCGCGCAGCTCGGCCTGGCGGGCGCGGCGGATCTCGGTCATGACCCACTCGCTGTGGATGCTGTTTTGGGAGAGGACGAGCAAGAGCTTGTCGTGCAGGCGGATGGCCTGGTCGATCTGGTCGTAGAGTTTTTCGCCGCCCTTAACGTGTTCTGGGGCAAACCAGCAGCGGACGCCATCGCTTTGTAGGTCGGCGAATAGACGTTTGGCGAAGTCCTCGTCCTTAGTGGAATGGCTGATAAAGCAGGAGTAGTATTCGAAGGCTTTGCCGGTCAGGGACCCCATGTAGGTGATGAAGTTGTCCGGGATGCCACAGCCGCGCAGGAAGACCTCGGGGATTTTGCCCTCTGAGAGATAGATGGTGTCGATGCCGATGGTTGAAGGCCCATCGTGATGTATAGTTTCCAATCCCTTGACCTCACGCAGGTCAAGGTCTCCGAAAACAGTATATGCTGCCGTGGCCTGACGGAGGTCCGCCCCGCCGAGGTTCGCCCCGCCAAGGTTCGCTCCGCGGAGGTCCGCCTCGCGGAGGTCCGCCCCGCGGAGATTCGCCCCGCGGAGGTCCACCCGGCGGAGGTCCGCCCCGCGGAGGCCTGCCCCGCGGAGGTCCGTCCGTATTTCACGATTCTCTTCCCGCCACCAATTCCAAACCTCGACACCCTGCTTCAGTATCTCCAGATGCTGCTCGTCAGCCATCCTTTAGCCTCCTAGCCCCGCCGCGCCGGGCGCCAACTGAGCCACATCATTCAGCACAGCCAAAAAGCGCCAGGCTAAGCGGCTGCCCAGCCTAGTTTGCTTCCCCCACCACCAATGGCAAAAACACCTTAAACGCCCGGCACAGCGTCTCATCGCCCAGCGCATCATACAGCGCCTGAAAGTGCGCCAGATAGGCCCCTCTCAGCCTTAAGCGGGGACCCTCCCCGGACCCCACCCCCAGAGACCAGCGAGTCAGAGTTGCAGAGGGCAGAGTTTTCAGAGTTCAGAGTTAAAGAAAGCCGGGAGCCACGCACAACCGAAACCCGAGGTAGTTGAGCCTGATGTCCGGGATGAACCCGAGACGACACGCGCAGCGAACGAGCCTGTCAATATCGCCGAACGCGCCGCCGCGCAACACCCGGCGGCCCGAAGCCTTCGGATATTCCCGCCCATCCTTGGGATAGTATGGATAGTCTTTGTATACGCTCAACGTCCACTCCCACACGTTGCCGGCCACATCCACGCAATCGTAGGGGCTATCTCCTTGCGGCGAATACTGGCCTACCGGCGTGGTGGTCTTTGGGCCGCCTTCCCAGGAATTGCACCGCTTCGCGTCCCACTCATCGCCCCACGGCCAGATCCGCCCGTCGGTCCCCCGCGCCGCCTTCTCCCACTCCGCCTCACTGGGCAGCCGGTAGGCTTTGCCGGTCGCCTCGGACAGCCAGTTGCAGTAAGCGATGGCGTCGTGCCAGGTGACATCCACCACGGGGTGGTCTTCTCTGTACTTTGGTGGTTTGCCGTCCTCCCAGTGTTCCGGCGTTGTACGGCCAGTGGCCTGCACGAAAGCCAGGTACTGGGCGTTGGTCACCGGCGTCTTGGCGATGTAGTAGTCGGGCAGGTGTAGGCGATGCTGCGGCTGCTCGTTCTTTTGTGCATCTTTGTCCTTTTGCGGATCGCTGCCCATCAGGAACTCGCCGGCGGGGATGTGGATCAACTCCGGCTCGAGCGGGGCCAGGCGCTTGGCGAGTTCAAAGTCCAAGGCTCGCCTCAGGTTTTGAAAACCATCCGGCTCGAAGAGGTCGACCCATTGCAGGTGGGACAATCGCCTGGGGACATCACACGCCTCCAGGCGGGCTGGCATCAGATAGATAGTGTCCTCGGGCAGGTCATCGAGTACATCCAGTGCCCGGGTGATCTCCCGCTGCACTACGCCCCGCTTGTCAATCGATTGGCAGGACAGGCAAACCACCACCAGGTTATGGGGATCACTGATGGTCTTTTTGATTTCGGTCCACCAGTCCTGACCCGTCAGCAAGTCATACTTATCTAGCCAGGGGCTGTAGCCGGCCTCTTTCAGTTGGTGATACAACTTCTTCACATGCTCTTCATCTTCCCTGGCGTGGCATAAGAAGATGCGCGGCTCTTGCTCGGTCAATGGTCGTTATCCTTCCCTTCTGAGATATATTTCTTCATCCAAAATCCCCCTCACCCCCTCCACGCCCAACTCCACCCCGCCTCGCCGGGCCGGGTCTCGATCAGCGTCGCTTTCCCTGCCTCGACCATCATCAGCGCCAGGCAGTAGTGGAAGGCGGCCCGGATCCCTCGGCCTGTCGGCCCCGGGACAGGCCGGATCGGGCTAGGCGTCGAGGAACTGGGCGAAGGCGGTTAGGTCGGGGGGGAGCTCGTCGGTCATTGGGTTAGAGCCTCGCTTTTCGGGCTGGCCGCAGCCGCGCACAGCGCGGCTTTAGCAAGCTGTTCTTGCATGGCAAGGTATTATGCAAGTATGTTTCTCCTATTTGCATGGGCCAGAAACCAGCATGCAGCAATCAGAACTCAGAATTCAGGAGTCAGGAGCCGGGAGAGCCAGGGACACCACCACTCGAAATCCCACACTATTGTAGAAGCCGCCTGGATTGTTCGTACCGCGGTACGCACAGCGAGCGAGCC
>CAZQDO010000378.1:4577-5996 GCA_964592085.1 uncultured Anaerolineae bacterium
GGTTTTGGGGGCGGCCCGCCGCCGCGCCCCGCGGGTTTTAATGGGGGGGGGGCCCCGCCCCTCCCCGGACCCCTTCCCCAGAGGCCAGCGGGTCAGAATGAGAGCGGGCAGAGCGTTCAGAGTTCAGAGGCATAGCCGGGAGCCACGCACAGACGAAAACCGTAGAGGTCGTCCCCCTTGAGCGGGCTGCCCCCGAAGCGGCACGCGCAGCGAACGAGCCTGACATAATGGTAGAACGCGCCGCCGCGCAGCACCCGGGGGGTCGAAGCCTCCGGATCTTCCCGGCCATCCTCGGGATCATATGGATAGTCTTTGTATACACTCAGCGTCCACTCCCACACATTCCCAGCCATATCGACACAACCGTAGGGGCTATCCCCTCGCGGCGAATACCGACCCACTGGCGTGGTGTCATACACGTTACGGTTAAAATTGCACCGATTCTTGTCTGGTGGCTCATTCCCCCACGGCCAGATCTGCCCGTCGGTCCCTCGCGCCGCCTTCTCCCATTCGGCCTCGCTGGGCAGCCGGTAGGCTTTACCGGTCGCCTTGGCCAGCCAGTTGCAGTAAGCGATGGCGTCGTGCCAGCTAACATTGATCACCGGATGGTCTTCCTTGCCTTTTGGTGGTTTCCCCTTTTCCCAGTGCTTCGGTTTACCGTGGTTAGTGGCCTGCACGAAAGCCAGGTATTGGGCATTGGTCACCGGCGCCTTGGCGATGTAATACTCGGGCAGGTACACGATGTGTTGGGGCTGCTCCTCGTCATACGCGTCTTTGTCCTTCTTGGGATCGCTGCCCATCAGGAACTCGCTAGCGGGGATGTGGATCAGCTCCGGCTCGATGGGCTGCGGCGCAGGCTTCGGCGGCGCAGGTTGCTTACTGATCTCAACGTCTGGAGCTTCTCTGACCTTTTCGGGTTCAGTCAGTGGCTTCCGGTTGGCAATTTCAAAGTCCAGAGACCGTGTAAGGTATTCAAACCCATCCGGCTCGAAGAGGTCAACCCAATGCAATTCTGATAGCCGATCAGGAACCTGGCACGATTCCAACCGGGCCGGGATCAAATAAATCGCACCCTCGGGCATCTCCTCCAAGAGGTCCAAAGCCCATTTGATCTCTCGCTGCACGGTGCCCCGCTTAGTGACCGAGCTGTTGGATAGGCATACCACCACCAGGTTATTATGATCACTGAGTATCTTCCTGATTTCAACCCGCCAGTTCTGGCCGGGCAGCAGGTCGTACTTGTCCAGCCAGGGGTTATAACCTGCCTTTTTCAACTGGTGATAGAGTTCCTTCACGCGCTCTTTATCTTCACTAGCGTGGCATAGGAAGATGCGCGGCTTGGCCAGTTCCTCCTCGCGACCGGTTAAGTGGGTGGCGCGGGGGTGGCGTTGGAGGGGGACGTGTTTAGAGGGTTCGTGC
>CAZQDO010000379.1:0-5984 GCA_964592085.1 uncultured Anaerolineae bacterium
GACAAACCGCAGACGCAGCCTCCCAACGGGAAACAAAAACTATCGTATCAGATATCTCTTCTATCCACGAATTGCCTTCACGCGTCAACTGGTACCTGGCAGATACATCGCCTTCAGGAGATCGATGTACATCACGAACTGCGACAAAGCCTCGGAAAGCCAAGGAGTCGACGGCATTCTGAATAGCAGCATCGTATGGTCCATATTTGTACGTGAGATGTGCCTCAAACGGGGGAAGTAGATCATACAAAAGGCTGACAACGTCCAGCAAGTAGATAAACTTCTGAAGCTGAGTTCGAGTGAGCCGCTGACCGGAACTGCTGGCTACCCTTAACGACATGCCAACATCGCCCATGCGAACTAGAACTTGTGTTTTGTCAACCATGGACTCTATTCCTCTCCCTTGATACGATTAATGACCTTCACCAATTCGGGCATTGAGTTCACATGCACTTTGCTTGGGCGGCCTATCTCCAACAAGTCCAGAACATGCGAAGATCGTTCTTCTTCAGGAACTTGGCTCATCAGTTTCTCAGCAATACCATAAGGCTGTATGTTGGCAGTAAGGAGCATTGAATGCCCCATCTGCGTGAACCCGGTGAACATTTTAACCACATTGTCGACATAGCTCATATCAAGGGCAGTCTCGGGAGTCTCACAAATGAACGTAGCGCCATTCTTTGACTCGTTGGAAGCCCAATCAACAAGCGCTAGGCGAAATGCGATGTCTATGAAGAATCGCTGGGCTTCAGAGCATGACTCTGGGGTGTCTCGACGTTTATCTTCAAACTCCGGTACAAACTGTGAAAGAGAAATACCAGAATGCCGAGGCCTATCTGATAACGTACACGGCAAGCCAAGAAAATCTGTGGCATAACGCTCATATCTCTGACGTAAATCCTCAGTTCGTTCTTTAGTTGCGATCAGAAAATCTTGATACTCCTGCTCTAATTGGCCTTGCTTCTCATTCAGTTGAGCTTCTAATTCACTCTCTTGAATCTCTAGTTCGTGCTTCAACTCAGGGAGGTCTTTCTGTCGTAGAAAATCTGTCAAATGCCGTTCAATGAGCGCGACAATAGGTTGATCGAATCTAATTCTGTTGACCTTGGATTGGATCTGCGATTCCTGCTTGCGTGCATCTTGAAAACGCGCAAAGGTATTATGATACTTACTCTCAAGTTCCTGCTGCGCTCTTAGTTTCTCGGATAACTGAGAGCGCAGTGTGGTCAATTCGGGATCGGTCTTATGTGGTTCCATAGAACCACACAAGAAGCACCGATGATTGCGAGCATGTTCTCGAGCCAAATCTTGCATATCACTCTGGTACGTACCGCACGCAGGGCATATACCGTTTTCTAGAAGCTTATGCATGGCAAGCTGGTATGCGTCTTCTGTTCTCCTCAAAGATGTAGCAATCAAAGTGGCCTCAGTGTGCTCGATCTCAGTTCGGAGAGCTTCTACTTGGGTGCTAATGTCACTAAGTTCATCAGCGATTGTGTCTACCCTGGTTTGCAGCCGTCTCCTATTCCTAGCAGCGTTTTGGAGTTGATTTATGAGTCTATCCAGATCTAGCTTTGTGGTATTTGATTTGATAATGTTAGATTTCCCTTCTTCAGCCTGCTCAGCATTCTGTCGCTTGATCTCCGATGTGATCTTAACCAATGCTACATGAATATGGCGTTTTTCACTGTCAATATTCTTGAGCTCAGCTTGCTGCTCGCGAAATATATTCTCGTCTATGAGATCCTGATTAAGCAGCATCAGAATCCGGATTTGGGCATCATAGTCCCAAGCAATTAGTCTTCGAGATTCTGGCAGATAGAGCAGACGATGCACCAGAAATCTGAAGTCATCCAGATGCCGATAGGCACCGTATTTCATCACTGCATCCTCGAAAGCCTCAGGAGCGTGTGTAGGATTTTCGATCCACTCATCATTACCCATTCGGAATCCAATAACCTTTGAACTCTTGAAACCACGACGTGCAGACAGAGTAGTATCCCCAAGTGTGAAGTCAACCTCAACCGTCGCAGTGGGAATGTATTCGGGATCTAGTCGATCGCGAAAGTAATGGTGATCCCAACGCGAAGATTTCGTAGGCTCAATGCTATCATCACTCAAGTCACCAGCTAAACCGTACACAATTGCTTGCACTGTTGTTGTCTTCCCCAAACCGTTGCCACCCAGGATAATATACGGACCGGTGGTTAAGGACATATCAATATCATCTTTAAAGATGGGACGGAAATCGTACAGTCGAAAACCTAATACTTGTGGCAGTTTCACTCGATTTCTCACAATGGATTCTGCCTCCTGATTTCAAAGGCTACTCTCATAGTATAAGGGTTCGCTGCAGCATGAAGCCGGACATCACCAGAGCACCTGAACATTTGTTCCCATGTTTTGCTCACATACGAAGTTCGCACAGCCTCAGACACCGAGACATGCGACCGAAGCATCTGCTTGCAAGGCAAAGGAACGCAGCACATATTGTGATCATCATCGGTCATTCATCGATGCAGCAACAGGGGCAATTCCAAGTTTCCATAAAATATACCATGCTTCTTTACGCCGTGCAATAGCCGACCAGTTTTTCCGGCATAATGGAGTTGGCTATCCCACCTGGCTGGCCAAATCCGTACCCCTCCAGCTCCAACAGATCGCTTAATACCCTTTGGGCGATTTGCTACCAGCCTCGATGATGTGATGATCGATGCATTCTGTGGCCGGCGCAACGCACCTTATAGCCTTCAGTCACGCTTCTCCCCACAGGCCAGGTGCTCATACCCGATGTACCACAGAATGCGCTCGCGCTGATCGCCGATGAGATCCGCCTCCTGGGCCAGGATGTCCTGAATCAGTGGCACCAGGGGCGCCTCGCCGTCCCAGTTGTCGAGCAGGATATCGTCGGTCCCCACCGCCCCCTGCACCTGATCGGCAACCAGTGCACACAGAAAGATGTCGTCCGCGTAGCCGTAGGGACCATGGATGTCCTCGGGAATGATGTCCGCTGGCAGGATGAAGTAGGCGATGGCGCCAATGACCAGCGGTCGCAGCCGGCCCGGCAAGGCCGGGTCGTCCAAGAGCCGTACCAGCAATCGATACAGCGCTGGCGCCTGGTAGATCAGGTCGTCGTGACGCCCCTCGTAGGCCTGAATGTCCTCCTGCAACAATTGATCGAAAGTCTTCATCGGCTCACCTTCCACTCAGCTCATCCGCGGCATAGGGGCAGATAGCCCGGAACTCCTCGCAGCGAGGGCAATAATCGGTCTGGGGTGAAAAATCGCCCCGGTCAATGCGCTCCAGTACCTCGGTCAGACGCCCCCGCGCCGTGGTCTCCCGCTCCCCCGACCACTCCCACGTTTCCACTTGGCCGTCCTCCAGGAAGTGGACGGTCTGTTGGGCCACCGGTTGCCCCAGGCTTAGCTCTGTCCCCAGCGCGTAGAGGTCCAGTTGCAGGTCGATGCGCTCGGCTTCAATGGGCACTGCCTCCGAGGTCTTGAAGTCTACCACCTCGGCCTGACCCTCTTCCCCCTGACGCAGCAGGTCGATCTTGCCCACCAGCACCTGGTCGGCGAGGGAGAAGGAGAATGCCGTCTCCGCCTGGGCGATGCGCGACAGTCTCTCTCCGTGCTCGCGCAGGTAGCGGCGCAGTTGCTTCACGGCGGCCGCCTGGTACTCGGCTTCTCGCTCGGGCCGGGTACGGCGGTTGGAGATCCAGGTCTCGGCGACGATGGCCGCCACGTCTTTCTCTGTGGGAACCCGCCTGTCCAGTGCCCGCTGGTGGATGGCCTCCAACGCCCGGTGGACGTTGGCCCCGAAGTCGACCGGGTCCAGCCAGGGAACCTGCAGACCGTACACGACGGCCAGCTTGTAGCGCATGGGGCACTGCAAGAAGTAGGCCAACTGGCTGAAGCTGTGCCGCTCGCGGGGCTCATACCCGCCCCCGGGGTGGCTCTCAACCTCGGCGATGTAGGCTTGGGTCAGGTCGGCGGCCGGGCCCAGGTCATCGCCAAACATCTCGTACAGGAAGGAACTGGGGCCGCCGCCGCGCTTGTTCACCACGTCCGCGGTGCCGAGGATGAGCAGCTCGCGCGCCCGGGTGGCGGCCACGTAGAACAGCTTGCGCTCGTCTACCAGGTGCGGGTCTTCCACTTCCGGCGGGCCGCTGGCCCGCATGGCGTGGGGGATCTCGTAGCGGTCCTGGCGCCGGGTGCTCGGCAGCCGCCCGTTCATGGCCGCGCCCAGCACCACCACCGGAAACTCCAGCCCCTTGGCCTGGTGGATGGTCATCACCTGCACGGCGTCCTCGGGCGGGACCGTAACCGGGTCTACCCCGCCCTCTCTGAGCAACTTGAGGTAGTGCTGGAAAGGGTAGAAGTTGCGAGTCGAGCCGTACTCATCCCAGGCGGCTACCAGGCGGCTCATCGTTCCCAGATTGGCCAGCGCTTCCACGTTTCCCTCTTGCTCGAAGCGCCCCACGCAGCCGGTGGCGGCCAGCAAGCCATAGAAGACCTCCAGCAGGGAGCGCTGCTCTTGGGCCTGGACGCGTCGCTTGAGGGCCAACAGGACCTCCAATCGGCGGCTGTCGGCCACGTCGGCGACGCCCATCGTTTCCCACCCCTCGTCGCCGGGGACTTCCAGCAGGTTGTCCTTGTACGCCTTGAGGGCCTGGCGGGTAACCCCGCTGAGCCCGACCAGCGGATGGCGCAGGTGCCGGTCGCCCCAGGCTTTGGATGCGCCCAGGAAGTTGAACAGGTCGTAGAGTTGGGCGATCTCCTCCCGATCGAAGAAGCTGGCGTCGCCGATGACGTGATAGGGGATATCCGCCACGCGCAGGGCCTCCAGGTACGGGCCGGCGTAGGAGCGCACGCTGCGCAGCAGAACGGCTACGTCGCCATAGCGGGCGATTTTCCCCGCCTGATGCAGGCGACGCAGTAGGTCCACCACGGCCTGGGCTTCCTCTTTGACGGTGCGTTCGTAGACCAGCAGGACATCGCTGCCCGGGCCACGCACCGTGAGCAGGTCCTTTGGAAAGCGGGCTGGGTTGTGAGTGATGACTTGCAGGGAGTGCTCCACGATAGGCTCGCGACTGCGGAAGTTGTGAGCCAGAACGACGATGTGCGTCCCCGGGAAGCGGTCGGAGAAACTGCGAATGTTTTGGACCGTAGCCCCGCGAAAACGGTAGATGCCCTGGTCGTCGTCGCCGACCACCGTCAGTCGCCGGCCGTCACCGGCCAGCAGGGCCAACAGGCGGTCCTGGGCGGCGTTGGTGTCCTGGTACTCGTCAACCAGGATTTCCCGGTATTGCGCCTGCAATTCCGCCAGTACGGTGGGGTGATCCTGCAACAAATTCAGGGCGTGGCGTTGCAGAAAGGCGAAATCCACCAGGTCTTGTTCCTGGAGCGAGCTGCAATAACCCTGGTAGGCTCTGGCCACGAGGTTCCGCTCCTGCCACAGGTCGCTTTCGTCAGCGCAGCAGCAGTTTAAGTTCTCCTGGCACCAGTTCTCCAGGTCACCGCAGTCCACTAGCTCCTCGGTGGCCAGGTTGAAGGTGCGGATGACGGCCGAAAAGAAGTCGTACGGACGCCCCTTGACCAGGGTATTCAGGCCTAAGGCTTTGCGGTTGGAATAGACGAAGAGAAACTGCCCTGTTGCGTCCAGGATGCGGAAGCCGTGGGGCATGGCCGTGTGTTGCCGGCAACGGCGCAACAGGTCGGCGCAGAAGGAGTGGATGGTGGAGACCTGCATCAGCTCGACGTTGACCTGGGGAAGCTTCTGCTGGATGCGGTCTTTGAGTTCCAGGGCGGCTTTTTCGGTGAAGGTGGTGACCAGCAAGTTCTCCGGCGGGACGTACCCGGCCCGCACCAGATGAGCCACCCGCCAGGTGATGACTTCGGTCTTGCCGGAGCCGGGCCCGGCGATGATAAGCAACGGGCTGTCCCGGTGGAGGATGGCTTCAAGCTGTTGCTCAGTCAGGTGAG
>CAZQDO010000380.1:0-1596 GCA_964592085.1 uncultured Anaerolineae bacterium
GCCTTATGCGGTCTGGGGGGGCATGGCTTCCTGGCCCTGTACGATGCAGCGCATCAGGAGACGACGGTCATTGACTGGCAGACCAAGTTGCCTCGAGGGGTGCGCGAGGACATGTTCGATCTGGAGGAGGGCACAGCCGGCGTCTTTGGCTGGCGCAAGGTCAAGGACAATGCCCAATCCCTGGGGTATCTGGCTGCGGAGACTCCGGCCACAGTCCAGGCTATGTGGGAAACCCATCAGCGCTATGGCCGCTTGCCCTGGCCGGAGCTGATCGAGCCAGCCATCCCGTTGGCCGGAGAAGGTATTGCGGTGAGCGCGGGCATGGCACGCCTTACGGCCGCCAATCTGGCAGATCTACGTCGTTTTCCCGCCACGGCAGAGATTTTTCTCAGGGATGGGTTGCCTCTACGGGAGGGGAACTTCTTCACTCCGGGAGACACGCTCGTTCAGAAGGATCTGGGGGGGACTCTCAGGAAGATCGCGGCCGAGGGCGTCAGCGCCATCACGGAGGGGGCGATTCCTGCGGCGTTGGAAGGGGATATGGCGGCTCATGGGGGGATCATCACCGCCCAGGATGTGGCGGAGTGTTTCCCGCGCATCTATCAAGAGCCGCACTACAGCTACCGAGATTACACCTACGTCAGTGGGGGCTGTCCGGTTCTGGTGGAAGCGCTGAACATTCTGGAGTGCTTCGATCTGGGTTCGCTGGAGCCAGATCATCCCACCTATCGCCATCTGATGATCGAAGCGATGCGCCGCGCCTGGGTGGACTCCCTGGCACACATGGGGGATCCGGACTCCATGCCTGTGCCGGGGGAGGGTATTCGGAGCAAAGATTTCGCTCAGGAGCGGGCGGCGACGATTGATCTGGCACTCGCCTCCAGCGAGGTGCTGCCTGGCGATCCGTGGCAGTATGAGCCAGGCGGCCGGCCGAACGACGCCGGGACCGCTGGGCGACCGGAGCGCGGCCAGGGGGGCGGCCATACCACACAGATATGCGCCATAGACGGCCAGGGGAACATGATCGCCGTGCACACCAGCCTGGGTTTGGCCTTCGGCTCGAAAGTGATGGTTCCTGGTGCGGGCATTCTTCTGGGCAATGGGATAGAGAGCTTCGATCCTGAGCCGGGCACGCCGAACTCGCTGGCCCCTGGCAAGCGCCCATTGCTGGTTGTGCCGGTGGTGCTGATGTTTCGGGATGGCAAGCCGTTTGCCACGATGTCGGGTGCAGGAGGCCGGCGCACCCTGGGAGCCTGCTTGCACATCATGGTCCACCTGGTGGACTTTGGGATGGAGCTACAAGAGGCAATGGACGTTCTGCGCCTGCACACCGAGTTGGACGACGTGTTCGTGGATTCCCGTATGGATGCGAAGGTGCTGAGCACGCTTGAGCGAATGGGCCATCCCCTGGTGCCGGTCCTGGAAGCCCCCACGCAGCCAAACTTCGGTCGTACTTCGGGGGCACTGGTTGATCCGGTGACGGGCAGAATCCACGGGGGCGGCGATCTCCCGCGCCAGGGTGCCATAGCGGGCTTCTAGCGTCCGCCAGGGGCTCCGCCGTGCTCAAGCCCCTGGCTCAGTTTACGAAGCCCCGTC
>CAZQDO010000380.1:1696-5975 GCA_964592085.1 uncultured Anaerolineae bacterium
GTTGAACAGGCCGTAGGCCTTTGTAAGCTGAGCCCGATGGCTTCAGCCCCGGGCGGGGTGGCTTGTCAGGCGGCATCCGCCAGGGGCTCCGCCGTGCTCAAGCCCCTGGCTCAGTTTACGAAGCCCCGTCGGGGCTAGGTTGAACAGGCCGTAGGCCTTTGTAAGCTGAGCCCGATGGCTTCAGCCCCGGGCGTTGGGGGAGTATGGAACACACCATCGTTTACAGAGACGAGAACGCCTACAGTTGTTTCCCGGACGTCGTTCGAACCAGGGCTGGCGATCTGTTGGTGTCCTTCCGGCGGGCCGGGGGATTTAGCCTGGAGGCTGTGCGCCGCGGCGAGTACGACCACGTGGACAAGGGCGCGCACATCGCCCTGGCTCGCTCCCAGGATGGCAGCCGGTCCTGGGAGCTGGCTCGCATCTTTCCCGTTTACGACGAGGAGTGCGGGGAGCAGGATCCCTCCATCGTCGAACTGCACGACGGACGGCTGATGGTCAACTTCTTCCGTTGGCGCGTGGTGCCTGCTGCTGAGCGGCACCGTCTCAAGTATCCCGCTCGCCAGCAGATGGACGGCTCGTGGTCAGATGTGGAGGGGCCGTGGGTGCTCACTTCTCGCGACGGCGGCACGACCTGGGACGAGCAGCCGACGCCGGTGGACAGCACGCCGCTGCCTCGCGCAGGTACCTCTGACGCGGTGTTGGAGCTGCCCGACGGTACGCTGCTGATGGGCATTTATGGGGCTGACTACGGAAGCGGGGTCTGTCGGTCGTATGTTGTCCGCTCAACCGATGGAGGGCACACCTGGAACGAACCGGCCCTCATCGCCCGCGATCCAGAAGGGCGCATCAGCTTTGAGGAGCCGACGCTGGTTCGCCTGCCAGGAGGTCGGCTGATAGCGATGTTGCGCAGCGGCGAGCCGGGCAAATACCAATACCTCTATCAGGCCACCTCCGACGATGAGGGCCGCACCTGGACCGACTTGCACGAAACGCCCCTGTGGGGTCATCCAGCGCACTTGCTCTCGTTGGGCGACGGGCGTCTGCTGTGCAGCTACGGCTATCGGCGACCTCCCTTCGGCGTCCGCGCCTGCCTCAGTCCTGATGGAGGCTCTACCTGGGACATGGCCCGCGAGTTTGTGTTGCGAGACGATGGGGCCAGCCGCGACGTCGGTTACCCCAGCACGGCGCAGCTCCCAGATGGCACACTGGTCACGGCCTATTATATCCACGGCGAGGATGGTGTCCGGCACATCGCCTGCACTCGCTGGCGGCTGGGCGAAGGGGATTAGCATGACGCTTGACATCGTCATCGAGGGTGGTCGGCTGGTGGATGGCACAGGTACGCCCTGGCGTCGAGCCGACGTGGGCATCGCCGGAGGGCGCATTGCCGCCATCGGACGCTTGCAGGACGCTGCCGCGCGACGCCGCATCGGAGCAGATGGTCTGATCGTCTGCCCCGGATTCATAGACATTCACGCCCACGCCGACCTGACCCTGCCAAGTAACAGAGGCCAGATAGAGCGCCTCCGCCAGGGCATCACCACCGAGGTGCTGGGCCAGGACGGACTCTCTTACGCTCCTGCATCGCCAGAGCATCTCCCGGAGTGGCGGCGATACCTGACGGGTATGAACGGGGATGGTGCAGGTCTGGATTGGGCCTGGTCGTCGGTGGCCGAGTACCTGGAACGCCTGGAGGGAAAGGCGGCCAACGCGGTCTATCTTGTGCCCCACGGCGCGGTGCGAGTCGAGACCATGGGCTGGGCCGACCGTCCGGCCATGGCTGCGGAGATGCAGTGCATGACGGCCCTGGTCACAGCAGGATTGGAACAGGGTGCGCTGGGGCTATCCACCGGCCTGAGCTACGTCCCCTGCGCCCACGCCACGACCGACGAGCTCATCGCCCTCTGCCGTCCAGTGGCTGAGGCAGGGGGGATATTGGCCATCCATCTGCGCAGCTACGGTTCAACGATATTGGATGCGCTGGACGAGGCCATCAGCGTCGGGCGGGCGACGGGAGTGGCTGTGCAGGTCTCGCATCTACGCGTGTCGGATCCGGTGAATTGGGGCAAGGCCCCCCAGATCGCGGCGCGCCTTGACGCGGCCCGTGCCGACGGAGTGGATATCACCTTTGACATCTATCCCTACCAGGCTGGCTGCGCGCCTCTTTTCTGCCTGATCCCACTCTGGGCTCAGGCTGGCGGTCCCGATGCTATCCTGGCGCGTTTGGCCGATGACACGGAGCGCGCGCGGATGGGCGAGGAGATGCGCAGTTGGGGCGCGGACTGGGGGGCGTTTTCTCTCTCCAACGCCCCGCCGACGCCCTGGGGCGACTGGGAGGGTCTCAGCCTGCCAGAGGCGGCCCAGGAAAGCGGTCGGGACGTGGAGACATTCATCATGGACCTGCTGCTGGACACCCAACTGAACGCTACCATCGTGGGGCGTGGGGGGAACCGGGAGGATAACGAACGCCTGGCGCGGCACCCAGCGGGGATGGTATGCAGCGATGGAGTGTTGGTAGGCGGTCATCCGCACCCGCGCGGCTACGGCACTTTCCCCCGTGTGCTGGCCCATCACGTGCGGGAGCGGCGCCTCCTGACCCTGGAGGAGGCAGTGCGCAAGATGACAGCGGCCCCGGCAGCCCGATTGAACTTGACCGACCGGGGGGGGCTGTGCGTCGGAGCGGCCGCCGACGTGGTGATCTTCGATCCCGACAGGGTGGCGGACAGGGGAACGTACGAGGATGGCCGCCGTCCGCCGGAGGGAATCGAATGGGTGCTGGTCAATGGCCAGCCGGCCATCGTCCAGGGACAACCTACAGGCGTCCTGGCAGGACGGGTACTGCGCAGGCTCTCAGCCCAGCGGCACTAACATTTCGAACAACACGTCAAAGTGAGGTTTCACCGCCATCCCGCCCGCACGGGCATGAAGTGCCCGTGCTACGAAGCAGCGCCCGATAAAATCGGGCTTATCGCCCAAAACATTGAGAGGCTTACCGGTTAAGGGTGATTTATCACCCGCTGCTCCGTAGCCCGACGACTTCATCGTCGGGCGGCCGGTGGCTTTTGCTGAGGAGAAACGATGACCTACGAACCCCATCCAGGCATGGGAGTGGAGGAACTGGATACGCCGGCCCTCATCGTGGACCTGGATATCCTGGAGCGCAACATCGCCAAGATGGCCGACTTCTTCGCCGGGCGGCCCGCGTCTCTGCGCCCCCATAGCAAGACCCACAAGACCCCCGCCATCGCCCATAAGCAGCTCGAAGCAGGGGCCATCGGCATGACCTGTGCCAAAGTTGGCGAAGCTGAGGCCATGGCCGACGGCGGCGTCCGCGACATCCTCATCGCCAACCAGGTCATCGGGAGAGTGAAGATTGACCGACTGACGGACCTGGCTCGCCGTGCCGACGTGATGGTCGCGGTGGACGATGCCCACAATATCACAGAGCTGTCGCAGGCGGCCAGTGCCAAGGAGGTCACTCTACGGGTATTGGTCGAAGTAGACATCGGCATGAGGCGCTGTGGCGTGCCGCCGGGCGATCCCACGCTGGAGCTGGCCCGCCGCGTGGCCGCATCGCCAGGCCTTAGGCTGGCCGGATTGATGAGCTACGAGGGCCACCTGGTGCTGATTCCCGACCCCCAGGAGCGCCGAACAAAAGTACTGGCCGCTCTGGAGCCGCTGGCCGATACCGTAGACCTTTTGCGCCGCCAGGGCCTGCCCGTGGAAATCGTCAGTGGCGGTGCCACTGGCAGCTACGACGTCACCGGCAGCCATCCCGTGATGACCGAAATCCAGGCCGGGTCCTACGTCTTCATGGACACCACCTACGGCGCTGTGCGGCCCGAATTCGAGGTCTCCCTCACCGTGCTCAGTACCGTCATCAGTCGCCCTTGCCCTGACTACATCGTCACCGACGCGGGCCTGAAAGCCCTGACGAGAGATTTCGACTGGCCAGAGCTGCTGGGTGTACCTGGTGCTGGTGTGCGCTACCTGTCTGAGGAGCACGGCGTCATTGATCTGGCCAATCCGCAGGCGGTGCATCTCCGTCCTGGCGACAGGGTGAGCTTCATCTCCGATCACTGTTGCACGACCATCAACCTGTACGACAGACTCCACGCTGTACGAAAGGGTGTGGTGGAGGCCTTATGGCCCATCACAGGGCGGGGAAAATCGCAGTGAATGTGGGGGCACTGGGAGTTTGCGTGGCCGGCATAGCGGAGTCCTGAACTTGTTCGGGTTTTTCGCGTGTCACCCCCAACAAGTTGGGGAGTCCGACACC
>CAZQDO010000381.1:0-5973 GCA_964592085.1 uncultured Anaerolineae bacterium
CCTATGGTCAGACGACAAAAAACCCGGTTTCTTGGCTTTTATCTAAACTCAAATATAGAGCGATTTTGACCATTATGCCTATAAAGGTTTTATACGCGGCCTTCGATGTGGTGCCCTCCCCCAAAGGGGCCAGCCGGCACATCACCCATTTCACCCAGGCCCTGGTGGCGGAGGGCTACCAAGTCACCTTGTTCACAGCCGGGCTGCCGGATATGCCGCTTAATGGAACATTCGCCGGAGCCCGCATTCTTCGCTATTGCGACCAGGAAGAGAACTTCTTGCGGCGAGCGCTCTGCTTTGGCGACGCTGTATGGGAGCACTTGCGCGAGGTCGATGGCGCTTACGACGTCGTCCATTTTCGGGACGTTTGGAGCGGAGGGACGGCCCTGGAAGCCCGTCGCCGCTTTGGCTATGCATATCGTCTTCTCTTTGAAGCCAATGGTCTCCCCAGTGTGGAGCTTAAATACCATTACCCCGCGTTGCGGGAGGGTTCTCCCAGAGAGAGTTCCGATCTGACGGGGAGGCTAAAGGTCCAGGAAGAGACCCTGCTGCGTCATGCAGACGCCATCGTCTGCGTCTCCTGTGTGACGGCGATTTATTTGCAAAGCCGGGGAGCCTCCCCGGCGCGGATAAGCATCATCCCCAATGGGGTGGACGCGGCTTGCCTCAAGCCGGCCAACGGGCCGCCCGATGGGCGACCCCGTCTTGTGTACGTCGGGACATTGGCAGCCTGGCAAGGTATCTCGACCCTGATCGAGGCTATGCCCATCATCCTGGCCGCCTTCCCGGGGGCGCAACTGCACCTGATCGGCCCGGCCAAGAGCCGCCAGCAGAAAGGATTGCTCAAATTAGCAGCCAAGCTGGGTCTGAGCCAGGGGGAGATTCGCTTCGTCGGATCGGTGCCCCCCAGGGAAATCCCCGAGCAATTGAGGGCCGCCTCGGTATGTCTGGCTCCGCTGGCTTACAACGACCGCAACGTGACTCAGGGATGTTGTCCGATCAAGGTGCTGGAGTATGCCGCCGCAGCGCGTCCCATCGTTGCCTCCGACCTGCCGGTGGTGCGCGAGCTGCTGGGAGAGGGAGAGACGCTTTTCTTCCAACCGGGGGACGCGACTGACCTGGCCCGCCAGGTGATAAATCTCCTCTCCCACCCCGAAGCAGCCCAAGCTATGGGGGAGCGAGCTGCCCGGCAGGTGCGGCAGTATTTCACCTGGGAGCGGGCCGGTGACCAGTTGTTGGAGGTGTATACGGATCTGGTCAGGAAAGAAGCCCACGGTACACCGTGAGCAGCGTCTCCAGCTCGCGGTCCAGGGTGAAGCGCTCTAAGATCGTCTGGCGGGCGGCCGTGCCGAGCCGCCCCCGGGCGGTGGGGTCCAGGAGGGCCTGGTGCAGCGCTTCTATCCAGACATGATCGTCGCGGGCTGGGAGCAACACGCCATCCAGGCCATCGGTGACCACGTCCAGCATGCCGCCGACGGCGCTGGCGAGCACCGGGCGGCCGCAGGCCATGGCCTCCAGAAGGGTGTTGGGCAGGCCATCCCGAAGCGAGGGCAAGATGACGACGTCGCACAGTGCGTAGTAGGGAGACATCTCCTCGTTCGGCTGGGGCGGAACCACGATCAGCGGCAAGTCGGGATGCTGCCGCCGGAAAAAGTCTAGCATGGCCTCATCATCCCGGCGTACCCCGCCGACGAAGATGAGTTGAGCCGCGACCTTTTCACAGAGATGGGGGAAGATACGCAAAATACGTCCCAGACCCTTCTTGGCTCTGGCCTCCCCGATGAAACCTATCACGGGGCGCTCGTCGAGACCCAGACGGGCTCGCAGGGCAGGATCAGATGGCTGGGGGGCAAAGAGGTCCACATCCACCCCGTTGTGGGTGATGTAAATGTCGGCTCGGCCCGAGAGGGCGGTTGCCTTGCGAGCCAGGTCTTGGGTTACAGCGGTGACGGCGTCCGCCCATTCCAGGGCCTTAAACACAAAGGCGGCTCGCCGGTGATCGAAAGGCATCACGTCCAGGTCGTTGCCCCGCGCGCCCACCACGGAGGGCTTAGCGCGGTAGCGGGCCGCCAACGCCGCAACGTAACCGGCATAGGCCAGGAAGTAGCCGTGGAAGAGGTCAAAGCTGTGGGCGGAGTCCAATTCGACTGCCAACTCGAACCAGTCGGCCAGGGTTTCCCTGGGACGCCGGTGAACTCCCAGCCGGTGCACCTTAACGGGACCGTCGGCCTCCGTATGCCAGGTGCCGGGCGGATGGGCGTCGCTGGGAGCCACAATGTGCACCTCGTGCCCGGCCGACCTCAGGTTGCGGGCGTTGCGATTGACAGACACAGCCAATCCGCCCACATCGGGTGGGTAGGTATCAGAGAGCAAACAAAGCTTCATCGTTCAGGAGTCAATGATGGCTAAACAATGTGAATTGTTCGTCGGCTATTTACTACCCCGGCGCTGCGAAGAAAAGGGAGTCGAGGTATGTACCAAGTGCGGGCGGAGCGTATGCGAACTTCACACCCGTATGGGAGACCAGGGTCTGCTGTGCCGGGACTGTTACGAACACGGTCAGCCGCTTACGCTCGACGAAGCCTCGACCTTGCCGGAGCCTGTGCAACAGACCATCTACCGCCGCGATGATTTCAGCGCCTTCGACACCGAGTCGGGAACCGATACATTTAGCACGCTGAGCTAATCTCAAGCCGAGACAACCAATCGCTGCAGGAAACGATTTTCCTCCAGAAAGTCATCACAGGCGTGGCAGGGGGCCGGTCGCCCATCCGGGGCGAGCATGCGCTGGCGAAAGTCGCGAAAGCCGTTCCCTCCCCAAACGGCCCTAAACCCCTTTGACTTCTTGACGAAATCATCCAGCCGTCGCGTCGTGCGTAGCATACAACACGGATACACTTTTCCCTGAGGGTCGATCATGGCGTGGATCCAGGGCATATAACACGGCTGCGTCTGGTACACCCCCAGGGCATAGAGACCCGCCTTGCTCAACTCCAGGTCAGCCTTTTCTCGCCCGAAGGGATAAGCCTCTTCCACTCGCCCAATCATTCCATAACCCAGGGCCTGGTGAGCCAAGAAGGGAGCGATCTCCTCGTTGTATTTTCGAATGCGGGCCTTGTTCAGTCGAAAACGCCCGCCGGGATCGTCAACCGGGATGAGGGTCAACCGATCGGCTCCTGCCTGATGGGCGATCTCCGGCATTCGGATCAGGTCCTGATAGTTACGGCGGGTGATGACAACGTTGATCCGAATGTGAAGTTTGCGGCGCGTGTATTTGGCGGCTCGCCGCAGGTTGTGGATGCCTTTAATGGTGCGCTTCCAGTTCCCTTTACCCCGCAAGTCGTCGTGGATGGCCGGCGTGGCTCCGTCGAGAGAGATGCTCAAGTTACGGAGGCCGCTCTCGACCAGCCGTTGGCTCATCTCCTTGGTTAGCAGGGTGCCGTTGGTGGTCAGGTTGACCTGCATCCCCCGCTCGGCGAAGGTGTCGATCACCTCGAAGATGTCGGCTCGGAGCAGCACTTCACCGCCTGAGAGATGCACCTTCCGGGTGCCCAGCTCAGCCAGTTCGTCGGCCAGGGATTGAATGACGGGTAGGGTCAGCCGGTCTTCCCTGCTCTGCCGCCAGACGTTGCACATCTGACAGCGCAGATTGCAGCGCCAGGTGAGCTTGATTTTGACGTAAACAGGGCAATATGGAACACCCTGTGCCACAGCCTGGCGCAACTGCTCTTGATCCGTTGTCAGGTCTTCCAACGCCAGCATACTCCGGCCTTCTCGATCCTCAAATGGGAGCGCATCTCTCCCACGAATTTGTCTGATTATACCACAATATCCACAAGTCGATATAACACGCGACTTTTTGCAGTCAATCACGTTTTGGCGAGCGTGGCCAGTCGAAAACAGGCAAAGCGCGCTTTCCAATCCCTAACGTGTTACGCTGTCCCCAAGACGCTGAACCGGCCCTTTGCAGAACGCTGAGAACTTGGGTATAATCCAAGCGGGGGAAGAAGCGCTAGCTAGGTTTGAAAGTTACAATGAATAAGACAGAGCACTTGTTAATTGATGACTTTGCACTCTTGAGCAGAAATCAGGCGTGAAACCGCTACCAAATTTCCAGGTTATTTCTGAACAAGTACATAATAAGCGACGGAAAGATGGACACTCAGATATCACAGGATTTCATAGAATATGTCGAGGCCTGGCGAGAACGCGTGGCAAGCCAGGAAAGTAAGCGAAAGATGCAGGCCCAGCACCTGCGTGAAGTTGCTCAACTCTGTGCCCAGCGCTTAGTGCGCGATTTCGGCGCCAGCAAGATCTACTTGTTCGGTTCACTCCTCGATGATGAATTTGTCCATGACCGGTCGGACATCGACCTTGCTGTGGAGGGTCTAGAGGGAAAGCTGTACTTCAAAGCTTTGCGAGATGTGTGGCGATTGTTGCCGGTGGGAGTTGAACTGGATCTGGTGCTCTTGGATCGAGCTTGGCCGGGCATGGCCGAACGGATTAGAACTGAGGGAGTACTACTGGATGCCACAGCGTAGGTTCGCTGTTTTACGGGCTGATATCGGCCGGGAGCTGGTTCATGTACGCCGACTGGTGGCCGAGGCCGAGGAATGGCAGACCCAACTCTACGATTGGCCAGAATCCGTAAGGGTGCGCACAGCGGGCGGGATTCTACACGATTTCTACTGTGGGGTAGAACGCATCTTCCGATATATTGCCGCTCGTATCGATGAAGACCTACCCAGCGGGGCAGACTGGCATATCCGGCTATTGCAGCGCATGGCAACGAACATCGAAACAGTACGACCAGAGGTGCTGGATGACGAGACTGCGCGACAGCTTGATGAATATCTGCGCTTTCGCCATCTCTTCCGCAACATCTATGGTTTTGACCTCGAGTGGGAACGCTGCCGCAAGTTACTGAGTGATCTACCGGATCTGTTGGAAAGGCTTGAGCAACAACTTGGCGCTTTTGACGAGTTTCTTTATACCTTAGAGCGCGAGGTCTGAGGTTATGCCAGGACCCATTCCCGACCTGCACTTGATAAGACAGCAGCCCCTGCGTCAGGAAGGGGCTGTTTTTTTGTAATCCGGCCCGCCACTCACCTGTCAGCAACCTAAGCAAGCAATCCAACAAATCTTGGAACACGTTTGCTGTCAGGCGTTGTTGCCAGAAGGGGATGGTCTGGTACTCATGCAAGCCCCACCGGACCAGATCGTGTAGCAGGTTACTCTGCCTCAGTGCCAGCGATCTCCAGCTATTCGGCTGTAAAGGTGCTCCAATCCATCAGACTGCTGGCAACCGGACCCGGATGTCTATGCAGGTGGAAATGAGCTAGCAGTTGGTGTGGTAGAGTTTAGTGCAAATGACGCAGAGACTTCGTTCCTACATATGTGCAAAGGTCCATTATTACAGCATCTCGGTCTTAGATTGAGCTCTCAATTTGTCACGGACTTCCATTAGAATTCTTCCCAACATATTCTTTCCCTGACAATCACCGCCATCTCCCCAATAACTATCATTGACTGTATGCTCTACCAGCTTGGCTTCACCGGTACTGAGCAAGATGTCTCGCAATTCGGAATGTTGAGTGAATTTAGCAAACACGGCTTCTCGCATAATGTCATCTTTGACTGCTTCCCAGTCTGAGCGCAGTGGCTTTTTGCGATTACGTCCCATCTCTGCCGCAGCCATTGGCGACTCTATAAGTCGGATTGCCTCTTCGTGTTTGGTGCCGGCAAACTTCTGAGCTTGGAAGTAATGTTCTGAAGTTGGCCACATCTTGCCTTTCAATTTGATTGGATAACGAGCGAAATTAGAAAAACATCCGTATTCTTCTTGGACATGATAGAATCTAATGACTCTCATTTATCATACCCCCGATCGAAGGAAAGATTGATGACGATTTCAGGTGTTTTGCGATAACCATTTCTTGCGAATGTTTATTGCCTCCTGCGCTCTATCCCACG